>NZ_JBSFUU010000107.1:0-27327 GCF_053591955.1 Streptomyces sp. NPDC002845
GACGGCCACCCGGCGATCACCGCTGCCCGCACCCCGAAGAAACACCCCGAACCCGCCCGACACCCGTGATCAGAATTCACGCGGTGGATCGAGGCTGAGCTTTTGCCGCTTTGACGGACACCATCGGTGTGGTGGTCAGGCTGCGAGTGCGGTCTCGTATTCGGCGGGACTGCGGTAGCCGAGGCTGCTGTGCAGCCGGTGCAAGTTGTACCAGCCCTCGATGAAGTCGAAGATCGCGGTGCGGGCAACGGCCCGGCTGGGCCAGGTTCTCGTGTCGAGCAACTCCCGTTTGATGGTGGCGAAGAACGACTCGGCGAGGGCGTTGTCCCAGCACTGACCGGTGCGGCCGACGGACAGGCGGACGCCGGACTCGGTTGCCAGAGCGGCGAATTGCTGACTGGTGTACTGACAGCCGCGATCGGAGTGAAAGATCACCGGCCGGGCGGGACGACGTCGGCGGCAGGCGGATGTGAGGGCATCCGCGACCAGTTCGGTCCGCAGGTGGTCGGCGGTGGACCAGCCGACCACGCGGCGCGAGGCGATGTCGATGACGGTGGCCAGATAGAGCCAGCCCTCCTCGGTCGGGATGTAGGTGATGTCACCGCACCAGCGGGTGTCGAGGCCGTCCGGGTCGGGTGTGAAGTCGCGGACGACGAGGTCGGGCCGGGCGAGGGCCCGCGGGTCGGGGACGGCGTGAACTCGCGGAGCTCCGTAGGTCCCGCGGGACCGCTCGTGCACTGCGGTGATTCTCTCGGTCAGCTCGGCATCGCGAATCGCTCGAGGACCGGGCCTGCCACTGCGGCGGGCGTAGAAGGCTGCTCGGGAGACCTGCAGCAGTTCACACGCGCGCTTGACGTTGTGACCGTCTCGCTTCTCCGCCTCGATGAACGGGTGCACCGTCACCGGGTCTCCTTCACGAAGAAAGCCGTGGCCCGCTTGAGGATCTCCACGTCCTCCCGCAGCCGACGGTTCTCCCGCCGCAGCGCGGCCAGCTCCTCGCGCTCGCTGCTGGTCAGGCCGTCCCGCTCGCCCGCGTCGACTTCAGCCTGGCTGACCCACAGCCGCACCGCCGTCTCCGTCAGGTCAAAGTCCTTGGCGACCTGGCCCACCGAGCGGTCACCACGCCGGCACAGCTCGACGATCTCGGCCTTGAACTCCGGCGTGAACGAACGGCGAGGCCGAGGCTTCTTCTTCCCCATGCTCTCCATGATGGACATCCTTCCGGGGCAGAACCCCTGATCTCGGATGTCCGTCAAAGCGGATCAAGCCCACACAGCCAGCACGGCAGATGACGACTTCTTTCGGAGTGCGCTCCTCATGCGCTGAGCGTCCGTCAGAACCGGTGCGCATGCCTGCGCTCAGCCGCAAGCGAATGAAGCGACAACAACCAGGCGATTCGTTGAAGTGAGACTCCAGCTGCCCACAGCCACCGGCGTGATCCGAGGCCCTGCCCTGACCTGCAGCGATCAGCTGAGCGTTCCCAAAATGAGGGGCATGCGTTCCGGAGCGATCTCCTGGCCACCCGCTGACCTGCGGCGACGGAGTTTTCTACAAGCCCCCGCCAGCACCGGCTCAGGGGAGAGAGGAAGCAACGCCTCGATGGCCTTGGCCGATTGGACGTTGATCTTGGGGATCGGCGGCCCGTCCTCGTATCTCGTCAGGTTCTCAATGCCTCTGCGGATTGCGATCCGGAGCTTCTGAGTGGCGAGACGATCCGAGTTCATCGCCAACAGCCTCCACCCCAGCACCGGGCACAGGTGGCCACCAGAGCGGGCCATCGCACAGAGGCTCGCGGCCGTGACCGCATTGTCGATCTCTTCGGCCGTGGCCTGTACGGGCAGGTGCGGGATGAAGCGCGCCCGGATGTCCCGAAGAAACGTCTGGTCGCTGTAGACATCCAGGCCATAGCCGGCGGCATTCAGGGCCTGCCGGACAGGACGGAACGCGATGGACGGCTTGTTGTTGCGGCTCATGCCCCGACGCTAGGCGCAGACTCTGGCGCGGGGTTCAGATTTTTGCCGACTTGGATTCCAGCGTTCGCGGTCCGATGGGCTCTCGACAACGAGAAGGGACCACCGGAGTGCCGGAGTACGAGCAGGAGCGCGCGCTGGAGAAGAACCGCAGCTGGGCCGCGTGGAGGAGGGTCGCGCTGCGGCTGGTGATGGAGCTGGTGTTCTGGTACCTGCGGGACATGTGAGCCGTCCGCGTGCCGTTGCTGAGACCTGACTATGGCCTCAGCAACGGCGCTCAAAGGGCGGTGCTGTCGCGTGGCCGCGGAGTACTGCACGTACGGAATCCGAGCTGCGTCCCTCGATCCGGTCGCCGTCCGCCCCATCCCGGTGGAAGCAATCCGCCTCAGATCATCCGCCGTCGCCGTACCCCTGCGTCGCGCAGGGATGGAGAACCAGGCAGATCAGCTCGTCCGAGATGCAGAGGACAGGTACTTCTTCCTCCCGTACCGGGACGCGAGATCGCGCCGTTGACTCCTCGCACGAGGTGAGGGTCATGAAGGGTGGGGTTGACCCGCCATGCGAGCAGGCCTCTACAGGGACAGCGGAGCGCGCCCAGCACGCCGCTTCAGCCGCGCTGGAAAAGCAGAACCCCCGCGATCACTGGGATCGCGGGGGCCTTCGAGCCAGGCAACGACTGGGGCTACTTCATCCCTGCAGGGCTCGAACAAGATTGAAAGTCCACCTCGAACGGCTCGATCACGCTCAGCCCGAGGTAGCGGAAACGTCCCGCGCTCGGACGTCCGTGGCGTGTACTCCAGACCGGCTGCGCCACCGCCCGCGCCACATCGCCGGGTACAAGAAACACTCGCCCGTGGGCGACGACTTCACCACTGAGCACGGCCTCGCCGCCCTCGAACAGTCTGAGCGCCGTCAACGAGTCGTCGAGGACAACCAACCCGAGGTGCGTGGCCGACTCATGCAGTACATCGGGGCGAGTCCCAGCGTCCCACTCGGCCGCGGGTTCCGTGCCATTACCGTCGAGGTCCGCCTCAACGAGCACGGAGACCTTGGCGTCCACTCGCAAGCCACCCGCTTCGCTCGACACGTCATAGCCCGGGTGCCTCGGCGCGTGCAGCACTACATCTGCATGCCTCCGGTAGATCGCTTCCGCCACGAGCGCCTCAGCGAGAGCACCCCGAACATGAGCGGTCAGATCCCAATGCTCGTCGGTCACTTCTTCCCGGAGCCAGAGGTTCCTCCGTGCCGGAACTCCACCACATCCCCGTCCCGCATCACGTAATCCTTGCCCTCCATCCGCGCCTTCCCCTTCGCGCGGGCCTCGGCCACCGAACCGGTCTCGACCAGGTCCTCGAAGGAGATGACCTCGGCCTTGATGAAGCCCTTCTGGAAGTCGGTGTGGATGACGCCGGCGGCCTCGGGGGCGGTGGCGCCCTTCTTGATGGTCCAGGCGCGGGACTCCTTGGGGCCGGCCGTGAGGTAGGTCTGGAGGCCGAGGGTGGTGAAGCCGACGCGGGCGAGGGTCGTGAGGCCGGGCTCGTCGACGCCGACGGACTGGAGGAGCTCCAGGGCGTCCTCCTCGTCGAGTTCGGCGAGGTCGGCCTCCAGCTTGGCGTTGAGGAAGATGGCCTCGGCGGGGGCGACCAAGGCGCGCTGCTCGGCCTTGAAGTCGTCGTCGACCAGTTCGTCCTCGTCGACGTTGAAGACGTACAGGAACGGCTTGGTGGTGAGCAGGTGGAGGTCGTGCAGCGGCTCGGCGTTCTCGCTACCCTGGACGATGCCCTGCGAGAAGAGGGTGTCTCCGCGCTCCAGGATCTCCTTGGCGGCCTCGACGGCGGCGACCTTCGGGGCGATGTCCTTCTTGATGCGTGATTCCTTCGCCAGGCGCGGCAGGACCTTCTCGATGGTCTGCAGGTCGGCGAGGATCAGCTCGGTGTTGATCGTCTCGATGTCGTTCTTCGGCGAGACCTTGCCGTCGACGTGTACGACGTTCTCGTCCTGGAAGGCGCGGATGACCTGGCAGATCGCGTCCGACTCACGGATGTTGGCGAGGAACTTGTTGCCCAGTCCCTCGCCCTCGCTGGCGCCGCGCACGATGCCCGCGATGTCCACGAAGTCGACGGTCGCCGGGAGGATGCGCTGGGAGCCGAAGATCTCGGCCAGCTTGGCGAGGCGCGTGTCCGGGACGCCGACCACGCCGACGTTCGGCTCGATCGTGGCGAACGGGTAGTTGGCCGCCAGCACGTCGTTCTTGGTCAGGGCGTTGAACAGGGTCGACTTGCCGACATTGGGCAGACCGACGATTCCGATCGTGAGCGACACGTTGCGACTTCCCGTTACGTCTGGGCTGGGCAGGAGGGGCCCAGGGGCGGGCCGATCCACCAGTCTACGGCGTGTCCGGGCCCGCTCCGGCGAGGAGTCGAACGCTTGGCCAGGCTCGGCTCCCCGGCGTGTCAGAAGAGCCATTCGGCACATAAACCGACCTAAGTTGGACCAGTGGAGCAACACAGGACCCATCCCCCGCAGTCCCGGCCGCGCCGCGGTGCGCCCCTTCCCTCCCAGGCGGGCAGCCGTGGCACCGCCGCGCGGGGCCCCGGCGCCATGGCCCCGCCGCGCCGCGCTCCGGCCCCGTCCCGGCCCGTACCGCCCCTGGTCCTGGCCGTACGGCGTACGGCGGTGGCCGTACGGCGGATGCCGAACCCCCGGCTGACGGGGCTGGGCGGCGGGCTGTTCTGCGCCGCGGTGATGTTCGCGCTCGCCGGCCTCGACCGGCTGCTGTTCGGAGCGTCCCTGACGGTGTACGGCGTGCTGTTCCTGCCGGTCTGCGCGCTGACCGCGGTGTGGGTGCGGCGGGGCGACCTGGCCACCGCCCCCGTCGTCGTACCGATCGCCTTCGCCGTCGGCCTGCTGCCCGTCGCCGAGAGCGACGGCGGGCTCGGCGGGCGGCTGATGGGCCTGGTCACCGCCCTCGCCACTCAGGCCGGCTGGCTCTACGGCGGCACGCTCGTCGCCGGGCTCATCGTGACCGTACGCCGCATCCGCATGATCAGCCGCAGGTCCTCCGCGGTCGCCCGCCGGCAGTCGCCCGCGCCGCGCCGCCCTACGGCCTGAGGCCCTACGGCCTGAGGCCCTACGGCCTGAGGCCGTACGGCCCGAGGCCGCCGTACGGCCCGAGCGGGCCCCTCGGCTGCTACGCCCCCTTGGCGGCCCGCATCGCCGCGCCCACGATGCCCGCGTTGTTCTGCAGCTGCGCCGGGACGATCTCCGCCTCGATGCCCTCGATGAGGTGCAGGAACTTGTGGGACTTGCGGCTCACGCCCCCGCCGACGATGAACAGCTCGGGCGAGAACAGCATCTCCACATGGGCCAGGTATCTGGTGACCCGCCGGGCCCAGTGCTCCCAGGTCAGGTCGTTGTCGTCCTTGGCCTTGGTGGACGCGCGGGTCTCCGCGTCATGGCCGTTCAGCTCCAGGTGGCCCAACTCCGTGTTCGGCACCAGGACGCCGTCCGTGAAGACCGCGCTGCCGATGCCCGTGCCGAAGGTGAGCACGATGACCGTGCCCTGCCGGTCGCGGCCCGCGCCGAAGTTCATCTCGGCGACGCCCGCCGCGTCCGCGTCGTTCAGCACCGTCACCGGCAGGCCGCCCAGCCGCTCGCCGAGCAGGGCGCGTGCGTCGACGTCGATCCAGCCCTTGTCCACGTTGGCCGCCGTACGGATCGTGGCGCCGCCGGTGACCACTCCCGGGAACGTGATGCCGACCGGTCCCGTCCACCCGAAGTGGTCGACGACCTCCTTCACGCCGTCCGCCACCGCGTCGGGCGTCGACGGCTGGGGGGTCAGCACCTTGTGCCGCTCGTCCGCCAGGTCGCCCCGGTCCAGGTCCACAGGAGCGCCCTTGATCCCGGACCCGCCGATGTCAATGCCAAAGATCTGCATGGCTCTACGTTACGTCGTACGACTGACGGTCACTCACCGCAGCCGTACACCCCCGGAGATCCTCACGAACCGCCCCCTACTCCTCTACTCCTCCACAGACGCCTGGCCCGTACGCTCCGCCACCAGGGCCTCGGCCTCCGCGCGCAGGTCGCGGCGGAGCTCCTTCGGCAGGGAGAACGTGATCGACTCCTCGGCCGCCCTGACGAGCTCGACGTCCTCGAAGCCGCGCCGGGAGAGCCACTCCAGGACCTCTTCGACCAGAACCTCGGGCACGGACGCGCCGGAGGTGACGCCGACCGTCGACACACCCTCCAGCCAGGCCTCGTCGATCTCGGCGGCGAAGTCCACGAGGTACGCCTCGCGCGAGCCCGCGAGCTTGGCGACCTCGACGAGCCGCTTGGAGTTGGACGAGTTCCGGGAACCGACCACGATCACCAGCTCCGCCTCCGCGCCCATCTGCTTCACGGCGAGCTGACGGTTCTGGGTGGCGTAGCAGATGTCGTCGCTCGGCGGGGAGACGAGCTGCGGGAACTTCTCCTTGAGCGCGCCGACCGTCTCCATCGTCTCGTCGACGGAGAGCGTGGTCTGGGAGAGCCAGACGACCCTGGACGGGTCGCGGACCTCGACCTTGGCGACGTCCTCGGGGCCGTCGACCAGGGTGATGTGGTCCGGCGCCTCACCCGACGTACCGATGACCTCTTCGTGGCCCTCGTGCCCGATCAGGAGGATGTCGAAGTCGTCCTTGGCGTACCGGATCGCTTCCTTGTGCACCTTGGTGACCAGCGGGCAGGTCGCGTCGATGGTGGTGAGCCGCCCGTCCTTGGCCTCTTCGTGGACGGTGGGGGCCACGCCGTGCGCCGAGAACATCACGATATTGCCCTCGGGCACCTCCTCCGTCTGCTCGACGAAGATCGCGCCCTTCTTCTCCAGGGTCTGCACGACGTACTTGTTGTGGACGATCTCGTGGCGGACATAGATCGGGGCCCCGTACTGCTCCAGGGCCTTCTCGACGGCGATCACCGCACGGTCGACACCCGCACAGTAGCCACGCGGAGCGGCGAGGAGGACACGGCGGCCAGGCGAAGCAGTCATGCGACCCATCGTAAGGCCGCGCCCAGCCACGCAAAGACGGCGCACACCGGGCCCCGTAAGGGGCGCGGGGCTGTGACATATGCGCCTCCGCCGCGTGGGCGCGAGCAACCCCACACAACCCGCAGCCCCCAACAACCCGCACCACCCCCTACGACAGGGGTCCGGGGTCGAAGGGGCGGAGCCCCTGGAGGATGGGACGGGTAGGGGCGGCGGGGCGCAACCCAAACCCCCTGCACCCCCACCCACCCGCACATACAGGCGATGTCAGACCCTCCCACTACCCTCAACCGCATGGCACTCACTACGTCCGCGGACGCCCCGCTGCCCGTCGGCGAGGTCTCGCGACTCATCGGCGGCTGGATCGACCGCCTCGGCGCGGTGTGGGTCGAGGGACAGATCACCCAGCTGTCACGCCGCCCGGGCGCGGGCGTCGTGTTCCTGACGCTCCGCGACCCGTCGCACGACATCTCCGTGAGCGTCACCTGCTACCGACAGGTGTTCGACGCGGTGGCCGACATCGTCAGCGAGGGCGCCCGGGTCGTCGTACACGCGAAGCCGGAGTGGTACGCGCCGCGCGGTCAGCTGTCCCTCAGGGCCGCCGAGATAAAGCCCGTAGGAGTCGGTGAGCTCCTCGCGCGGCTGGAGCGGTTGAAGAAGTCCCTCGCCGCGGAGGGGCTCTTCGCACCCGAGCGGAAGAAGCCGCTCCCCTTCCTGCCGCAGCTCATCGGCCTCGTCTGCGGCCGGGCTTCGGCCGCCGAGCGGGACGTGCTGGAGAACGCCCGCCACCGCTGGCCGGCCGTGCGCTTCGAGGTGCGCAACGTCGCCGTGCAGGGCGTGCACGCGGTGCCACAGGTCGTCCAGGCCGTGAAGGAGCTGGACGCGCTCGACGACGTGGACGTGATCGTCGTGGCGCGGGGCGGCGGCAGCGTGGAGGACCTGCTGCCGTTCTCCGACGAGCAGCTCGTACGGACGGTGGCGTCCTGCCGTACGCCGGTGGTCTCGGCGATCGGCCACGAGCCGGACAATCCCCTGCTGGACCACGTGGCCGACCTGCGCGCCTCCACCCCCACCGACGCCGCCAAGAAGGTCGTACCGGACGTCGGCGAGGAGTACGAGCGGGTGCGCCGGCTGCAGGACCGGGCGCGGCGCTGCGTGGAGGCGTTCATCGAGCGTGAGGAACGCGGGCTGGCCCACGCCCTGGCCCGCCCCTCGATAGAGGACCCGCACCGCATGATCGACGAGCGCGCCGACCACGTGGCCTCGCTCGTCGACCGCGGCCGCCGCTGCCTCGGCCACCTCCTCGACCGCGCCGGGTCGGAGCTGACGCACACCCACGCGCGCGTGGTGGCCCTCTCCCCCGCCGCGACCCTGCGGCGGGGCTACGCGGTGCTGCAGAAGGCCGACGGCCACGTGGTCCGCGCCCCGGAGGAGGTCACCGCGGACGAACCGCTGCGCGCACGGGTGGCCGAGGGCGAGTTCGCTGTTCGAGTCGACACATAGGGTGGGCGCATGACCAGCAAGCTGGAAGAGGGAGCCGAGCGGACCGTGACGGCCGAGGCGCTCGGGTACGAGCAGGCGCGGGACGAGCTGATCGAGGTCGTACGCCGGCTCGAAGCGGGCGGCACGACGCTGGAGGAGTCCCTCGCCCTCTGGGAGCGCGGCGAGGAGCTGGCCAAGGTGTGCCGACGCTGGCTGGACGGGGCGCGGGCCCGGCTGGACGCGGCGCTCGCCGAGGAGGCCGAGGCCGAGGGAGGGGCGGAAGAAGAGGGGACGGCTTCCTGACGGGCTCACCGAGGGCTCGCTGGCGGCTCACTCACGGCCGGCTCACTCACGGCCGGCTCACTCACGGCTGGCCGACTGCTCACTGTGAAGCGGGTCACTCAGACCGCCATTTGTTGAATATTGAAGTTGTCTCGCGGTACCGTCGACGACAACCGGTCCACGGTCCGGTTTTCGCATCCGACGTACATCGAGAAGGTTCACGCATGTCTCTCGCCCTTGACTCCGCCGCCCAGGACCTGCTGTTCCGCGAGGCCCGTACCGCGAACACCTTCACCGACGAGCCGGTGACCGACGAGCAGATCCAGGCGATCTACGACCTGGTCAAGTACGGCCCGACCTCCATGAACCAGTCGCCGCTGCGCATCACCCTGGTCCGCTCCCCCGAGGCCCGCGAGCGTCTCGTGCAGCACATGGCGGAGGGCAACCAGGCGAAGACGGCCGCCGCCCCGCTGGCCGCGATCCTGTCGGCGGACAACGAGTTCCACGAGGAGCTGCCGCACCTCTTCCCGCACTTCCCCCAGGCGAAGGACTACTTCGGCGACCGCCCGGTGCGCGAGAACTCCGCCGCGCTGAACGCCGCCCTCCAGGCCGCCTACTTCATCATCGGTGTCCGTGCCGCGGGCCTCGCCGCCGGCCCGATGAACGGCCTCGACCCGGCCGGCCTCCAGAAGGAGTTCCTGGACGACGACCACACCCCGCTGATGGTCATCAACATCGGCAAGCCGGGCCCCGACGCCTGGTTCCCGCGCTCCCCGCGCCTGGAGTTCGACCAGGTCGTCACGACGGTCTGAGCGACCCCGCCTCACACGTACGAGGAGGGCCCCCGGCGCGACTGCCGGGGGCCCTCCTCGTACGTGTGAGGCACTCGTGGCTACTCCGTCTTCAGCGCCTTCGCCATCTCCGTCAGCTGCGCGAACGACGCCGACCCGGTCACCACGGTCGTCGACCCGTCGCCCTCCAGCACCAGGGCGTCGTACCGCTCACCCTCGTACCGCTGCCAGGTCTCGCCGGCGATCTCCTGCGTGGCGTCGGTCCTCTCGGCGCCCTGAGTGGCATCGTCGATGAAGGTGGACGGCTTCTGGGCGGACTGCTCGACCGCCACGTACTGGCCGTCGGGGTCGTGGAACCCGAGGTGCCAGGCGTCGAAGTCGTCGCCCCGGAAGCGGACCGAGGTGGCCTTCCAGGTGTCGGGCAGGCCAACGGGAGCGGCCACCGGGTAGGACGCCGCGCGGCGCGCCGTGAGGAGTTCGATGCGGTAGTCGACCCGCTGGAGGTCGGGATCGGAGTCGTCGTGCGGGACGAAGAGATAGATGACTCCGGCCACCAGACAGATGATCCCCAGGGAGAGGACCATGTCGCGGACCGTCTGCTTGCCTTTCATGCCTGCCACGCCCTCATCGTCGCAGGTACACCGGTCCGCTCATCCGTGGGGTCCCCTGCTCATTTTGTCGCTCTGGCGATAGAGTCGGCCCGAACCCTCATCCGGCCGTCGTCGTATCAGAAAGGTGCGCTCCGATGACCGAGCATCATCTGCCGTCCGAACTAGAGGTCCCCTCCGAGGCCCCCGACCGCAACCTCGCCCTGGAACTGGTCCGCGTCACCGAGGCCGCCGCGATGGCCGCGGGCCGCTGGGTGGGGCGCGGCGACAAGATCGGCGCCGACGGGGCCGCCGTACGCGCCATGCGCACCCTTGTCTCCACCGTGTCGATGAACGGCGTCGTCGTCATCGGTGAGGGTGAGAAGGACGAGGCCCCGATGCTCTTCAACGGCGAGCGCGTCGGCGACGGGACCGGCGCGGAGTGCGACATCGCCGTGGACCCGATCGACGGTACGACGCTGACGGCCAAGGGCATGACGAACGCGATCGCCGTGCTCGCCGCCGCCGACCGCGGCACGATGTTCGACCCGTCCGCCGTCTTCTACATGGACAAGCTGGTCACCGGCCCGGAGGCCGCCGACTTCGTCGACATCGACGCGCCCGTGTCGGTGAACATCCGCCGGGTCGCCAAGGCCAAGCGGTCCACGCCCGAGGACGTCACGGTCGTCGTCCTCGACCGGCCGCGGCACGACGACCTCATCCACGAGATCCGGGAGACCGGCGCGCGCATCAAGCTGATCTCCGACGGCGATGTCGCGGGCTCGATCCTCGCCCTGCGCGAGGGCACCGGCATCGACCTGCTGCTCGGTGTCGGCGGCACGCCGGAGGGCATCATCTCGGCCTGCGCGGTCAAGTGCCTGGGCGGCACCATCCAGGGCAAGCTGTGGCCGAAGGACGACGAGGAGCGCCGGCGCGCGATCGACGCCGGGCACGACCTGGACCGCGTGCTGACCACGGACGACCTGGTCTCCGGCGAGAACGTCTTCTTCGTCGCCACCGGCATCACCGACGGCGAGCTGCTGCGCGGGGTGCGCTATCGCGCCGAGACGGCCTCGACCGACTCCATCGTCATGCGCTCCAAGTCCGGCACGGTCCGCCGTATCGACTCCACGCACCGGCTGAGCAAGCTGCGCGCGTACAGCGCGATCGACTTCGACCGCGCGAAGTAGTAACAGAGCCTGGAAGCAGTAACAGAGCCTGTACGTGGGCTCGTACGGGCAAGGGGCGCCTCTTGTGCGGAGAGAGCGCCCCTTGCCCGTACGTACGTGCACTTGCCCGTAGGTACGTGTACGTACCCTGATCAGCCCGCGGCCGCTATCGTCCCCCGCGCGGCCTTCTTGAGCTCAAGATCACGGCGGCGGCGCCGGGCCAGGACGACGCGGCGCTCGGCGGCGGTGAGGCCGCCCCAGACTCCGTACGGTTCGGGTTGCAGCAGCGCGTGTTCGCGGCACTCGACCATCACGGGACAGCGGCCGCAGACGCGCTTGGCCGCCTCCTCGCGCGAGAGCCGGGCCGCGGTGGGTTCCTTGGAGGGGGCGAAGAACAGTCCGGCCTCGTCACGCCGGCACACGGCCTCCGTGTGCCACGGGGCGTCCTGATCCCTGTCGCGCACTGGCACCCGCTGGTTCGGTACGACAGCGACCTGCAGGGACGAATGCGGCGGTTGCAGCACGGGTCTACTCCTGACGACGGCTTCGCGAGCGAGAGACGATGCAGCAAGGCCTACCCGTTGTACGCGGGCCTATGCACTGAGTTCCGAACCGCTGGTTTTTGGATGCGTCAGCGCGCGACTACAAGTGGACCGATTCCCTTCAGATCCGGTCGAATTCGCAACCGTCAACGATCCAGGTGTTTGCGCAAACCGTCGTCGACCTTGCGCGCGACGCGCTCCTGGACCCGGTCGAGCAGATCGGCGATGAGCTTGCCCCGCTTGGGCCTTGCCTCGACGGTGCCCAATATCGCCAGCCCGTCCACATACACCACCGGCGCGTCCGGCTCCGCCGAATCCAGCGCGTCCGCCTCGAAGGTGCCGAGGATTCCGCCGCCGCTGCCGCGCAGCGAGACGTTCTCCGGAACTCGTATCTCGACGGTGCCGAACACCGACACCGCCTTGATCATCACCTGGCGGTACTCGAAGATCGCCTCGCTCAGGTCTATCTCGACACTGCCGAAGATCGAGTACGCGTGGATACGCCGGCCCGGCCGCCAGCGCCCCTTGCGTGTCGCCTCGCTGAAGACCGCCACCACCCGCTCGTCCGGGTCGATCGGAACCGCGCCCGGGGTGGGACGGCTGGGCCACTCCGCATACGACGATGACGGCGGCGCCATGCGCTCATGACCGGCCGGCAGGTCCCGTACGAACACGTCGAGTTCCCCCACCGTCTTGGCACTCAGCACCCCCTCGACCCGCTCGGCGTGCTCCTCCGCGGTGAGGCGGCCCTCGGCGTGGGCCTCGCGCAGGAGGTCGGCGATCCGGTCGCGGTCGGCGTCGGACGCACGCAACTCGGCGGGCGCCGGCGGCGTCCTGACCGCTGAGGCGGACTGCTGGGCGGCCTGGGCGGGGGCCGGGGCAGGAGCCTGAGCCGGGGCCGCGCTTTCCGGGGAGGAGCTCTTCTGAAGGTCCACGGCAGCAGCGTACCCAATCGCGATAGATCGCGACTACCCCTCGATGTGGCCTGTGGAAAACCGTCCGTCCCGCCGACTGAGCCTTACCTCACAAACCCGCTGTCGGCGCCAGGTTCTACGCTGGTGGGCGCTGCCAATGGAGGCCGGCGACCATCTGTCGAGTGAGGAATGGGCGAGATGCCGAATAGTTCCCCCCCAACCCGCCCTGCGTTCGTGTACACCGATCTGCTCCCCATGGGAGAGGACACCACCCCGTACCGGCTGGTGACCTCCGAGGGTGTCTCCACCTTCGAGGCCGACGGGCGCACGTTCCTCAAGGTCGAGCCCGAGGCGTTGCGCAAGCTCGCCGCGGAGGCCATCCACGACATCCAGCACTACCTGCGCCCGGCCCACCTGGCGCAGCTCCGCCGGATCATCGACGACCCGGAGGCGTCGCCGAACGACAAGTTCGTGGCGCTGGACCTCCTGAAGAACGCGAACATCGCCGCCGCGGGCGTCCTCCCCATGTGCCAGGACACCGGTACGGCGATCGTCATGGGCAAGCGCGGGCAGAACGTCCTCACGGAGGGCGGGGACGCGGCGGCCCTCTCCCACGGCATCTACGACGCGTACAAGAACCTGAACCTGCGCTACTCCCAGATGGCCCCGCTGACCATGTGGGAGGAGAAGAACACCGGCTCCAACCTCCCGGCCCAGATCGAGCTGTACGCGACGGACGGCGGCGCCTACAAGTTCCTGTTCATGGCGAAGGGCGGCGGCAGCGCCAACAAGTCGTTCCTCTACCAGGAGACGAAGGCCGTCCTGAACGAGGCCTCCATGATGAAGTTCCTGGAGGAGAAGGTCCGTTCGCTGGGCACGGCCGCCTGCCCGCCGTACCACCTGGCGATCGTGGTGGGCGGTACGAGCGCCGAGTACGCGCTCAAGACCGCGAAGTACGCCTCCGCGCACTACCTCGACGAGGTCCCGGCGGAGGGCTCGGAGCTCGGCCACGGCTTCCGTGACAAGGACCTGGAGCAGAAGGTCTTCGAGCTGACGCAGCGGATCGGCATCGGCGCGCAGTTCGGCGGCAAGTACTTCTGCCACGACGTACGGGTCGTCCGCCTCCCGCGTCACGGCGCGTCCTGCCCGGTCGCGATCGCGGTTTCGTGCTCGGCCGACCGTCAGGCGGTCGCGAAGATCACGGCCGAGGGCGTCTTCCTGGAGCAGCTGGAGACGGACCCGGCGCGGTTCCTGCCGGAGACGACGGACGAGCACCTGGCCGCGTCCAACAGCGGCTCCGCCGCGGGCGACGGGGACGTGGTGAAGATCGACCTGAACCAGCCGATGGACGCGATCCTCGCCGAGCTGACCAAGTACCCGGTCAAGACCCGCCTTTCCCTCTCCGGCCCGCTGGTCGTGGCCCGCGACATCGCGCACGCCAAGATCAAGGAGCGGCTGGACGCGGGCGAGGAGATGCCGCAGTACCTGAAGGACCACCCGGTGTACTACGCGGGTCCGGCGAAGACGCCGGAGGGCTACGCGTCGGGCTCCTTCGGTCCGACGACCGCCGGCCGCATGGACTCCTACGTCGAGCAGTTCCAGGCGGCGGGCGGGTCGAAGGTGATGCTGGCGAAGGGCAACCGGAGCAAGCAGGTCACGGACGCGTGCGCCTCCCACGGCGGCTTCTACCTGGGCTCCATCGGCGGCCCGGCGGCCCGCCTCGCACAGGACTGCATCAAGAAGGTCGAGGTCGTCGAGTACGAGGAGCTCGGCATGGAGGCCGTCTGGAAGATCGAGGTCGAGGACTTCCCCGCCTTCGTCGTCGTGGACGACAAGGGCAACGACTTCTTCAAGGATCCGGCCCCGGCGCCGACGTTCACGTCGATTCCGGTGCGCTCGTCCTGACGGCGCGGCGGCTACCGGGCCGACGAGAGGCGACGGCGGCGGCCATACAGACGCCGAGCGGGCCGAGTGGCCGGATTACCGGATTACCGGACCCGGAGGAACTCTCGGGCTCCACGCAGCCGCGTGCGTACGCGCCCCTGTGCGGCGCTGCTGTCGAGGCGGACGTCGAGGGCGCCGGGCATGAGGGTGTCGGCTCGGCGTCCGGCGGGCAGCCGGGTTGCGTCGAGGCCGTCGCGTCGGGCGATGAGAAGGCCGAGTTCGTGACGGCTCAGGGGGTCCGCTCCGGCGAGGTGGAGTATCCCGGCCTGGTCCGACACGGCGATTTCCCGCAGCGCGGAGGCCAGGTCTCCGACATGCACCGGGCAGCGGATGTCATCGGTGAACAGGACGCCGTCGTGTGTGCCGACAGCCAGGGCGTGGACCATGCGCTCGTGGACGGATTCGCCGTACCCGGTGATCAATGAGGTGCGTACGACCGCGGCGGCCGACGCCAGGAGCCGCACAGCGGTCTCGGCAGTGGCCTTCGCCGCGCCGTACGGGGTGACCGGGTCGGGCAGGCAGGTCTCGTCGTATTGAACCCTCCCCCAGCTGAAGCAGGGGGATTCCTGGCTCAGGAAGCCCTGCAGGTCAGCGACCTGAAAGGTCTTACTCCCTCAACACCAGCCGGGACGGAACCTACCCGGTTTGGTACAGCAAAGCCAGGTGGTGCTGTGTTGGCTTGGTTCTCGCTCAACACGTCGTACGCGCTTGGTTCTCGCAACGCACAGTGATCAACTTACCCGATCGCGCGGGCGATCTTTCGCCCTGGCGCACGAGTTCCGTCCCCAGGAACCCGCTGCCGCCGATGACCAGGACCTTCATGGCGCCCCACGGTAGGGCCACCCGGCTCCGCTCGGGCGCCGGTCGCCCAGGTACGTGATCCTGATCCTGGAAGCCGGGAATACCACCCCACGGCCGCCGCGCTCTCCTCCCCGGAGGTACGACACCAATGACGACGACCACGACCACCGACGACGGCGACCAGCCCTACCGCGTCGAGCACGACTCCATGGGCGAGGTCCGTGTCCCCGCGCACGCGAAGTGGCGGGCCCAGACGCAGCGGGCCGTCGAGAACTTCCCCGTCTCCGGCCAGCGCATCGAGCGCGCCCACATCGAGGCCCTCGCGCGTATCAAGGGCGCCGCCGCGAAGGTGAACGCCCGGCTCGGAGTGCTGGACAAGGACATCGCCGAGGCCATTCAGGAGGCGGCCGGGGAGGTCGCCGAGGGGCGGTGGGACGAGCACTTCCCCGTCGACGTGTTCCAGACCGGGTCCGGGACCTCGTCCAATATGAACACCAACGAGGTCGTCGCCACCCTGGCCGGCGAGCGGCTCGGGCGGGGCGTGCATCCGAACGATCACGTGAACGCGTCCCAGTCGTCCAACGACGTCTTCCCCTCCTCCATCCACATCGCCGCCACCGCCGCCGTCACCCGCGATCTCATCCCGGCCCTGGAGCACCTCGCCGGGTCGCTGGAGCGGAAGGCCGAGGAGTTCGCCGACGTGGTGAAGTCCGGGCGTACGCATCTCATGGACGCCACGCCCGTGACGCTGGGACAGGAGTTCGGGGGGTACGCCGCCCAAGTCCGGTACGGCGTCGAGCGGCTCAACGCCGCCCTGCCCCGGCTCGCCGAACTGCCCTTGGGGGGTACGGCCGTCGGCACCGGCATCAATACCCCGCCCGGCTTCTCCGCCGCCGTGATCGAGGAGGTCGCCCGCGTCACCGGCCTCCCCCTCACCGAGGCCCGCGACCACTTCGAGGCGCAGGGTGCCCGGGACGGGATCGTCGAGACCAGTGGGCAGCTCAGGACCATCGCGGTCGGGCTCACCAAGATCGCCAACGATCTGCGCTGGATGGCCTCCGGGCCGCGGACCGGGCTCGCCGAGATATCCCTCCCCGACCTTCAGCCCGGGTCCTCGATCATGCCCGGCAAGGTGAACCCGGTCATCCCGGAGGCCGTGCTCATGGTCGCCGCACAGGTCACCGGGAACGACGCGACCGTCGCCGCCGCCGGTGCCGCGGGCAACTTCGAGCTCAATGTCATGCTGCCCGTCATCGCCAAGAACGTCCTGGAGTCCGTCCGGCTCCTCGCCAACGTCTCGCGGCTGCTCGCCGACCGGACCGTCGACGGAATCGTCGCCCACCGCGAACGGGCCCTGGAATACGCCGAGTCGTCGCCCTCCGTCGTGACGCCGCTGAACAAGTACATCGGGTACGAGGAGGCCGCGAAGGTGGCCAAGAAGGCGCTCGCCGGGCGGAAGACCATCCGGCAAGTCGTCCTGGAGGGCGGGTACGTGGAGCGCGGGGACCTCACCGTCGAGCAGTTGGACGAGGCACTGGATGTCCTGCGCATGACTCGGCCATGACACGGCCGTAAAGAATCACCGCGCGAATCCCGCCATGGCGTGAACCGTGATGCGCACCGCAGCGTCGTATGCCTATGGCACCTAATATCTGTGCATGGCGGATGACGTGACGGTGAGACAAGTGGAAGCGGGCGGGTCGACGGCGTACTGGACCCCGGGCAGCCAGATCCTGTGGCGCTATCGGGAGAACGCCGGCGAACGCTTCCACATCGCACGCCCCGTCACCGTGGTACGGGATGACCGAGAGCTGCTCGCCGTGTGGTTGGCGCCCGGTACCGAGTGCGTGAGGCCCGTGCTCGCCGACGGCCGTCCGCCGCACGTGGAGCCGTTGGAGACGCGGTACACCTCACCGCGGACCGTGCGGCGCGACCGGTGGTTCGGGACCGGGGTGCTGAAGCTGGCGCGGCCGGGCGAGCCGTGGTCGGTGTGGCTGTTCTGGGAGCCGGGCTGGCGGTTCAAGAACTGGTACGTGAACCTGGAGGAACCGCTGGCCCGTTGGGACGGCGGGGTGGACTCCGAGGACCACTTCCTTGACATCTGCGTCTATCCGGACCGTACTTGGGGCTGGCGCGACGAGGACGAGTTCGCGCAGGCTCAGCACGACGGACTGATGGACGGCTCTGTCGCCGAACGGGTACGGGCGGCGGGGCGGTCCGCGGTGGAGGTGATCCGTGCGTGGGGTCCGCCGTTCTCGGACGGCTGGCCGCACTGGCGCCCGGATCCCGCCTGGGGCGTACCGTCACTGCCGGAGGACTGGGACCGTACGCCCGCGCACGTGTCCACATGAGACCCTTGATGCGCCCCCGGTCCACAACCGTAGGATCGTCCTCCGCAAGGACACACCGGGGGTAACTCCCGCAGGTTGCGCAGGGCTTGACCAAAAGTCACCGAGGAGCGGCAGGACGTGAGCGAGGGTTACGAGGGCCACACCGGTACGAGCCGGAGACGGCCCCGGCCGTTGAACGGCAGGCGTGTCGGTGCCCCCCACGGGCCTGCCGGTACTGTCGGTGACACAGGAACCGCCTGTGACCACGCGACAATTCCGTTCCTGGGGCACGTATTCCGGGTATCGGCATTCCTGCGGGACGAAGTACGGGGAACAGAAGTATCGGGAACAGCAGTATCGGGATTTCTGCGGGACGAACAGCGCGCGCGGCGCGCAGCCCCGGACGGACGGATTCGACACGCGTGACGGAGCACCCGACCTCCCACCAGGAGCGCCCCCAGCCGGGCGCCGACCCCGCGGATCCCCGCGGGGCGTTCCTGCGTACCCCGGAGCCGATGCCTATGCACACTCCACCGGCCACCGCGGCCTTACCCGCTCAGTCCCGCATGGGCGAAGCCCCGGCCGAGCCGGGTACGGCCACGTCCTGCGGCACGGGCACGACAGGCGCGGGCACGACAGGCGCGAGTACGCCCACGGGCACCACGGGCGCGAGTACGCCCGCCACGCCCTCCGAGCACTCGCAGCCCGCCGCCACCGAGCTCGACCCGCACCGCCCGCGCCCCGCGCCCGACATCCCGGCGCAGCCGATGGGCGGCGAGCAGGAGCAGCGGTCGGCCGGGGCCGGTGTGCCCGCCGGGCAGGAGCGGCGCATGGGCCAGGGGCTGCCTCCGGGGAGCCCCATGCCGATGCGGCGGGACGGCGACCGGCTGCGCTTCGTGGGTGCCGCGACCCGGCGGATCGCCCGCGGTATCGACCTGGACGAGATCGTGATGGGGCTGTGCCGGGCCACCGTGCCGACCTTCTCCGACGCGATCCTCGTCTACCTGCGCGAACCGCTGCCGGTCGGCGACGAGCGGCCCACCGGTCCGGTGGTGCTGCGGCTGCGCCGTACCGACCGCATCCCGGAGGAGCGGGACACCGAGGGCGGCTTCCTGCCCGCGTTCCAGCCGGAGCCCTCCGAGCTGTCGGCAGGCACCGCCGAGCTGTGCACGGTGCGGCCGGGCGGTGCGCTCGCCGAGGTGCTGCGCGGCGTACGGCCGGTGTTCGCGGACGCGCCCGCCGCCCGCGCCGCGCTGCCGGAACTCCTGGGCGACGACGCCGAGTTGGCCATCCCGACCGGTCAGCGGGCGATCCTGGCACCGCTGCGCGGCCGCCGCCGGGTGATCGGCGCGGCCCTGTTCCTGCGCCGCCCGGAACGCATGGCCTTCGAGACCGACGACCTCCTCGTCGCCGCCCAGCTCGCCACCCACAGCGCGCTCGGCATCGACAAGGCGGTGCTGTACGGCCGCGAGGCGTACATCGCCGACGAGTTGCAGCGCACGATGCTGCCCGAGACCCTGCCCCGGCCCACGGGCGTACGGCTGGCGTCCCGCTATCTGCCCGCGGCCGAGACCGCGCGCGTCGGCGGCGACTGGTACGACGCCATCCCGCTGCCGGGCAGCCGGGTCGCCCTCGTCGTCGGTGACGTCATGGGCCACTCCATGACCTCGGCCGCGATCATGGGTCAGCTGCGCACCACCGCGCAGACCCTCGCCGGGCTCGACCTGCCGCCGCAGGAGGTCCTCCACCACCTCGACGAGCAGGCCCAGCGGCTCGGCACGGATCGCATGGCGACCTGCCTGTACGCCGTCTACGACCCGGTCTCGCACCGGATCACCATCGCCAACGCCGGCCATCCGCCGCCCGTCCTGCTGCACCTGGGCGGCCGGGCCGAGGTGCTGCGGGTACCGCCCGGTGCGCCGATCGGTGTCGGAGGCGTCGACTTCGAGGCCGTGGAACTGGACGCGCCCGCCGGGGCGACCCTGCTCCTCTACACCGACGGTCTGGTCGAGTCGCGGCTGCGGGACGTGTGGACCGGCATAGAGCAACTGCGCGAGAAGCTCGCCGCCACCGCGCAGCTCACGGGCCCCGATCATCCGCCGCCCCTTGAGGCCCTGTGCGACGAGGTGCTCGACATGCTCGGCCCGGGCGACCGGGACGACGACATCGCGCTGCTCGCCGCCCGCTTCGACGGGATCGCGCCCAGCGATGTCGCGTACTGGTTCCTGGAACCCGAGGAGATGGCCCCCGGCCGCGCCCGGCGGCTGGCCCGGCACGCGCTGTCCCGCTGGGGCATGGAGGAGCTCTCGGACTCCGTCGAGCTGCTGATCAGCGAGGTCGTGACCAACGCGGTGCGGTATGCCTCGCGGCCGGTCACTCTGCGGCTGTTGCGGACCGATGTCCTGCGGTGCGAGGTCACGGACGACGTGCCCCAGCTGCCGCGGCTGCGGCAGGCTCGTGCCACGGATGAGGGCGGGCGTGGGCTGTATCTGGTCAACAAGCTGGCTCGGCGGTGGGGTGCGACGCGGTTGAGTGCGGGGAAGGTGGTGTGGTTCGAGCTCAACCACGTGTGAGGGTTGGGTGGGGGGCGCCGTTGGGGTTCCTGGTAGCTGTCGGCTGCGGGTTTTGTTGTGGCTAGTCGCGCCCACGCGGCGGAGCCGCACAGGTCACAGCCCCGCGCCCCTTAAAAGCGGTAGGGCGCCCGGTACTTACCGGGCGCCCTTTGCTTTACTCGTCCCCCTCCGGGTCCTCCGCGTCCGGGGGCTGAACGATGTCGCCCGGGGGTGACTGGGGTGTCGTCGCCGCGGGTGGTGAGGTTGTCGCCGGGGGTGTCGTCGTCGCGGGTGCGGAGGTCAGGGGCGGCTGGGTTGTCGGGGGAGCCGTTGTCGTCGGAGGGGCGGAGGAGGTCGGGGGCTTCGTCGTCGGGGACTTGGACGGGGACGCGGACTGGGACGGGGACTGCGTGACCGTCGGCGACCGGGTGGGCTCGACGGCCGCGCCCTGGTCGGTCTCCAGGTCGAACTCGCTGACCTTGCCCATGACACCAAAGGTGTACGCGGCCCAGATCTGGGCGGGGAAGCCACCGCCGTTGACCCGGTCGACGCCGGCCGTGCCGTAGAGCGGGACGTGGGCGTGCGGGGGCTTGTCGTCCTCGCCGAAGAGGCCGACCGAGGTGACCAGGTCCGGGGTGTAGCCGGTGAACCAGGCGGACCTGTTCTCGTCGGACGTACCGGTCTTGCCGGCGACCTCCTGGCCGTCGCGGGCCGGGTTGTCGCGCACGGAGGTGCGGGCCGTACCGTCGTCGACCACGCCGGTCAGGACCGAGGTGACCGTGTCGGCGGCCTCGCGGCTGATGACCTGCTCGCCGATCGGGTCGGGGAACTCGACCGGGATGTCCTTGTTCTCGGCGGAGGCCACGACCGCGGGGGTGACCTTCTTGCCATGGTTGTCGAGGGTGGCGTAGACCCCGGCCATCTCCAGGGGGCTCGCGCCCATGGAGCCGAGCGTCTGCGCGGGCACCGCCTGTTCGTCCTCGACGTCCATGCCGAGCTCGGCGGCGACCTTCATCACCTCGTCCATGCCGACGTCGACGCCCATCTGCGCGAAGACGGAGTTGATGGACTTGTTCATCGCGGTCTGCACGGTGACGTCGCCGTAGTCGACGTCGTCCTCGTTCGGCGGGGCGAAGCCGACCTTGTTTCCGTCGTCCACGACCGGGCGCTTGCTGTCGCCGTCGTAGACCGTGCTCGCGGTGATCGGGTCGCCGTCCTGGGTCTCGGCGCCCGCCTCGACGGCGGCGGCGAGGATGACCGGCTTGAAGGTGGAGGCGGGCTGGTAGTCGGCACGTGTCGCGTTGTTCGTGAAGTGCTTCACGTAGTCCACGCCGCCGTACATCGCCATGACCTTGCCCGTCTTCGGGTCGACCGAGACGGCACCGGCCTGGACGTCGCCGTCGACGTCCCGCTCCTTCGGGTCGAGCTTGCTGGTGAGGGTCTCCTTGACGGCCTTCTCCAGCTGGGACTGCTTCTTCTTGTCGACGTTCAGCGTGATGGTCCAGCCGCCCGCGTCGACCATGGCCCTGGCCTCGTCCAGGTCGGCGGCCGTGTCCTGGGCGACGAGCTGCCGGGCCAGCGCGTTGTTGGCCGCCTCCACCAGGTATCCGGTCTGGCCCTCCAGGCCGGGGGCGCCCTTGGGCTCCTTCGGCACCGGGAACTTCATGGCGTCGCGCTCGGCGGCGTCCAGCCAGTCCTCTCCGACCATGTTGTCCAGGACGTAGTTCCAGCGCTCCTGGACCAGCTCCTTGCTGGTGTCGGAGGCGACGGCCCAGTCGTACTGGCTCGGTGCCTGGAGCAGCGCGGCGAGGTAGGCGCCCTGCTCGACGGTGAGCTCGCTGGCGTCCACGCGGTAGTACGCCTGGGCGGCGGCCTGGATGCCGTAGGCGCCGCGGCCGTAGTAGCTGGTGTTGATGTAGCCCGCGAGGATGTAGTCCTTGGACTTCTGGCGGTCCACCTTCAAGGAGATCACGAGTTCCTTGAGCTTGCGGGTGACCGTCTGGTCCTGTGTCAGGTAGTAGTTCTTGACGTACTGCTGGGTGATCGTCGAGCCGCCCTGCTTGCCCTGGCCGCGGACGGTGTTGAGCAGGCCCCGGGCCGTGCCCTTGAAGTCGATGCCGTTGTCGTCGTAGAAGGACTTGTTCTCGGCGGCGACGAAGGTGTACTGGACGTTCCTGGGGACTTCGCTGAGGTCGACGATCTCGCGGTTGGTGTCACCGTCGCGGGCGAGCGTGGTCGTGCCGTCGCTGTACTTGTAGATGTTGCTCTGCTCCAGCGCGGCCGCGTTGCCCGCGGGGACTTCGATCATCAGGTACAGCGCGATGAAGGCGCCCATGCCGAGCAGGCAGGCGCCAAGGAAGGTGCCGAGCAGCTTCTTCCAGGTGAAGAACCGGCGTATGCCGCTCTTCCCGCTCTTGCCGGCCGCACCGGCCCGTGCACCGGAGGAGCGCTTGGGCGCAGCGCGGCGGCCGCCTCGCTGCCGTGCTCGTCTCTCTTCCGCTCGTCCCATGGCTCCGGTTCGCTTCCTTCTCGTACGTCAGTCTGGTCTCACTGGTCTGATCTCACCGTCGGCTCAGCAAGCTAGCACCGCGCGCTGTGACAAAGGGCCGCCGATCCGGGCTTTTCCGGACGTGACAATCAGCACGCGGTCGGCACGCCGTCACTGCGCCGTCTTACCGAAACCGACGACTCAACGGCCTTGAAGGTTGCCTTTCGCCATTTGTCGCACAGGACACAGTCGACCACTGGCGTCCGTACAGAATCGTGACAATCAGTGGTGGCCTGCGGAAACACAGTCACCCTGGCCAGCTATACGCGGCATGTATACGTGCGGTGTATACGCCGTATGTACAGTGCTCCCATGTCCATCGGTCACACCCTTCTGGGACTCCTGGAGTCCGGACCCCGCCACGGTTACGACCTCAAGCGGGCCTTCGACGAGAGGTTCGGTCACGACCGGCCTCTCCACTACGGCCAGGTCTATTCGACGATGTCCCGGCTCCTGAAGAACGGCCTCGTGGAGGTCGAAGGCATCGAGCCGGGCGACGGCCCCGAGCGGAAGCGCTATTCGATCACCGAGGCCGGCGTCACGGATGTCCAGCGCTGGCTGGCGACCCCGGAGAAGCCGGAGCCGTACCTCCAGTCGACCCTGTACACCAAGGTCGTCCTCGCCCTGCTGACCCACCGGAACGCGGCCGACATCCTCGACACGCAGCGTTCCGAGCACCTGCGCATGATGCGCATCCTCACCGACCGCAAGCGCAAGGGCGATCTCGCGGACCAGCTGATCTGCGACCACGCCCTGTTCCATCTGGAGGCCGATTTGCGCTGGCTCGAACTGACCGCGGCCCGTCTCGACAAGCTCGCCGAGGCGGTGACGACCCGATGACTCCCGCCGGTTCCCTGCTCATCGCCTCCGACCTGCGCAAGGCGTACGGCCCGACCACCGCGCTCGACGGTGCCGAGTTCTCCATCCACCCCGGCGAGGTCGTCGCCGTCATGGGCCCCTCGGGCTCCGGCAAGTCGACCCTGCTGCACTGTCTGGCCGGGATCGTGACGCCCGATTCCGGCTCGATCCTCTACAGCGGGCGTGAGATGGCGACGATGAGCGACAGCGAGCGCAGCGCGCTCAGGCGTAGCGAGTTCGGCTTCGTCTTCCAGTTCGGCCAGCTCGTGCCCGAACTGACCTGCGTCGAGAACGTGGCCCTGCCACTGCGGCTGAACGGCACCGGCCGCAAGCAGGCCGAGCGGGCGGCGCTGTCCTGGATGGAGCGCCTGGAGGTCGACGACCTGTCGGGCAAGCGGCCCGGCGAGGTCTCCGGCGGTCAGGGGCAGCGGGTCGCCGTGGCCCGGTCGCTGGTGACCAACCCGCGCGTGCTGTTCGCCGACGAGCCGACCGGCGCGCTCGACTCGTTCAACGGCGAGCGCGTGATGGAGCTCCTCACCGAGGCCGCCCGGTCCACCAACGCCGCCGTCGTCCTCGTCACCCACGAGGCACGCGTGGCCGCGTACTCCGACCGCGAGATCGTCGTACGGGACGGGAAGTCCCGGGACATGGAGCGGATCGTATGAGTGCCCGCCCGTCGCCCACCACCACCCTGCCCGAGGCGCTTCGCGCCGCCCCTTTCTATGCCAAGTGGTCCCGGGACCTGGGCATGGGCTTCAGGTTCGCCTTCAGCGGGGGCCGCGAGGGGTGGATGCGGGCCGTGCTCACGGCGGTCGGGGTCGGTCTGGGCGTGGCGCTGCTGCTGCTCACGACGGCGATACCGAGCGCGCTGGCCACGCGGGACGTACGCGATGACAACCGGCGGGACCTCGGGCTCCTCTACAACGAGGAGAGCACCCGGACCGAGCCGTCCGACCGCACCGTCGTGGTCGGTCAGGCCAACACCAGCTTCCGCTCCGAGGACATCCGCGGGCGGCTGCTGGAGCCGGAGGGGCTCGGGTCGACACCGCCGCCGGGGGTGGGGAAGTTCCCCGCGCGGGGCGAGATGGTCGTCTCGCCCGCGCTGAAGGAGCTGCTGGCCTCGGGCGAGGGCGAACTGCTGCGTGAGCGGCTGCCGTACCGCGTCGTCGGCACCATCGGCGAACCCGGGCTGATCGGTTCGGCCGAACTCGCCTACTACGCGGGGGCCGCCGGGCTCGCGGAGAAGATCGACGGCTACAACGTGGGCCGTATCGAACGCTTCGGCGTCACGGAGGAGCAGCCCGCGGAGGCGATGGACCCGGTCCTGGTCCTGCTCATCCTGGTCGTCTTCGTCGTCCTGCTGATACCGGTGGGCGTCTTCATCGCGGCGGCCGTGCGCTTCGGCGGCGAGCGGCGCGACCGGCGGCTCGCGGCGCTGCGGCTGGTCGGCTCCGACAGCCGGATGACCCGCCGGATCGCGGCGGGCGAGGCGGTCGCCGGGGCCGGGCTGGGGCTGGTCTTCGGTACCGGGTTCTTCCTGATCGGCCGTCAGGCAGCGGGCTCGGTCGAGGTGTTCGGGGTCAGTGTGTTCCCGAGCTATCTCAACCCCTCCCCCGGCCTCGCCGCGCTGGTCGCGATCGCGGTCCCGGCGGCCGCCGTCCTCGTCACGCTGTTCGCCCTGCGCGGGGTGGTCATCGAACCGCTCGGCGTGGTCCGCACGGCCCGCCCCGCCCGCCGCCGGCTGTGGTGGCGGCTGCTCCTGCCGCTCGCCGGGCTCGTGATGCTCTACCCGATGATCGGCCAGGGCAATGACGGCGGCGAGTTCAACCAGTACCTGGTGACCGGCGGCGTCCTGTTCCTGCTGGTCGGCGTCACCGCGCTGCTCCCGTGGATCGTGGAGGCCACCGTCGCCCGCCTCGGCTCCGGCGCGGTCTCCTGGCAACTCGCCGTCCGCAGGCTCCAGTTGAGCAGCGGTACGGCGGCCCGCATGGTCAACGGCATCGCGGTCGCGGTGGCCGGGGCGATCGCCCTGCAGATGCTGTTCGCCGGGGTCCAGGGCGACTACACCGAGATGACGGGCCGGGACCCGCTCCGCGCCCAGATGGCGATCGACTTCCCGGAGCACGTCCAAGCGACGAGCCTGAGGAAGGAGTTCGAGAAGACCGAGGGCGTACAGCGCGCCGTGGCCCTCTCCGAAGGCTGGCTCGGCGACAAGCGCCTCGAACCGGGCAACGAGAGCGATCTGACCGTCGGCGACTGCGCCTCCCTGCGCGAGGTCGCCGAGCTCCCCTCCTGCCGCGACGGTGACGTCTTTGTACGGTCGGACGAGGGCATGGACACCAGCGGCCTCGTCAAGCCCGGCAGCACGCTCTACATCGACCCGTCCTACGCCGACGACGAGCCCGGCGCCGAGGTCCCCTGGACGGTTCCGGCCCAGGTGACGAAGGTGTCCGGCCGCGAGGACTCGCTCGATCGTGTCGCGGGCGTGCTGTTCACCCCCGGCGCCCTGCCCGAGCAGGCCGGGCCGACCCTCAGCAGCAGCTTCTACGTGCAGGTCGACGAGTCGGTGCCGGACGTGCGCGAGCGGGTGCGCAACACGGCCGCGGCGATCGATCCCTTCACCACGGCCTGGGACTGGGCGGCCAGCGAACAGTCGGACGCGTACGAGTCCATCCGTACGGGCCTCTTCGTCGGCGCGGCCTGCGTCCTCTTCCTCATCGGCGCGAGCCTCCTCGTCTCCCAGCTGGAGCAGCTCCGCGAACGCAAGAAGCTCCTCTCCGCCCTCGTCGCCTTCGGCACCCGCCGCCGCACACTCGGCCTCTCGGTCCTCTGGCAGGCAGCGATCCCGATCGCCCTGGGCCTCGTCCTCGCCTCGGCGGTCGGCCTGACACTGGGCTCGGTCCTGCTGAAGATGTCCGGCGTTCCGGTGACCGTTGACTGGGCGAGCGTGCTGTCGATGACAGGCGTCGGCGCGGGCATCGTCGCCCTCGTAACCGCCCTGAGCCTTCCCCCGCTCCTCAGGCTCATCCGCCCGGACGGACTCCGGACGGAGTAGCGGCCCTCGCGCCGGACAGGCCCCGGGCCCCCTTCCGGTTCGGGAGGGGGCCCGGGGCCGTACGCGTCCGAGGTTGCAGAACAGGTGGGTAGTTCGGGTTCGGGTGGTGGTTGTCGCCGGTCTCGTACGACAGGAACATTCCGGTCGCCATGTCGGCCACACGAACCAGAGGGCGCAGCCGCGCAGGAGCCAGGCGCACAGGAGCCAGGCGCACAGCCCACGCCAGCACCCATCAACCCACGCCGGCACCCATCAGCCCAGGTCGGCGCCCCATCAGCCCAGGTCGGCGCCCATCAGCCCGTCCGGCGCTTGAGGACGAGGCCGAAGGCCGATCCCCCACCCACCGGCCCGCAGCATCCCAACCCACCCAAGACGCCCCCAGCCCGTCCGGCGCTTGAGGACGAGGCCGTTCAGGCCGACCCACAGCAACCCCCACCCACCCCCAACCGGCCCCCCCCCCCCCCCCCGGGCCGGGG
>NZ_JBSFUU010000108.1:0-27130 GCF_053591955.1 Streptomyces sp. NPDC002845
CCCACCGCCCTGCGCATACCGCATACCTCCGGCATACCGCAACAATCATGAAACGTCAGATCCCCACCCGCCATAGCGAGTTCAACCTCAGTGACTACGTCACTGGCTGGCCGGGTACGGAACACCAGCTTGCCGAAGAGCCATGCTCTCCTGCCTGTTCTTGAAGCCGTCGTGAACGGCATTCAGGCAATCGACGCCCGATTCAAGGACGACATCGAGCGTGGCCGTCTGACCGTCAGAATCCATCGGAGCCCGCAGGAGCAGCTCGATCTCGTGCCTGCTGGCCCTGGCCGGGTGGCGTTGAAGCCCATCGTCGGCTTCAGCATCGAAGACAATGGGGTGGGCTTCACCCCGGAGAACATGAAGTCGTTCGAGACGCTGGACAGCGACCACAAGGCCGACTTTGGTTGCCGTGGCGTGGGACGCCTGCTGTGGCTCAAAGCGTTCGACAAGGTCTCTATCCGAAGCTCCTCAACTCAGCCACGGAGCGGAACCGGGCCTTCTTCGACAAGTTGGGGCTGCCGTCCAGCTGACACCCTGTCTGCTTCCCTGGTGGAAGAGGCTGGTACTGCGAGACCCTCATCGTGCGCGCGGACATCACCGTCGACCACTACCGGCCGAAATCCGAAGTACTCGACGTGCCCGGCCACCCGGGTTACTGGTGGCTGGCCTACGACGTGTCGAACTACCGCATCGCCTGCAGACACTGCAACAGCGGTGGAGCCCGCTACAACGGTGTCCGGGAAGGCCGCGCCAAGGGCAGCCAGTTCCCGCTCATAGGCGGAACCCGCGCCCGCACATCAGTCGACGACCTGGACCGCGAACAGCCGCTGCTCCTGGACCCAGCCCACCACAGCGAACCCGACCTTGCGCTTGCCGGAAACCCCATCCATGCTGGTCACGCCGCATGCTGGTACTCGTGCAGGATGCCGCCGAGCCGTTCGTGCTGGCGTATGTCGAGGCGGGTGATCTTCTCCGGATCGGCGATGGGTGCGGGCAGCGGGCGCAGTGGGGGCGGTGTTCGCGATGCCCTGATGGGGCCGGTGTCCGTTGTAGAACTGTTCGAACTCGCGCAGGGCGTGGAGCAGGTGGCGCTGGTTCCAGATCAATGTACGGTCGAGGAGTTCACGTCGGCAGGTCTGCACCCAGCGTTCCATGAGCGAGTTCATGCGCGGCATGCGGATCCCGCTGAGCACGACCTTGATCCCGGCGTCCGCGAGAACGATGTCGAACAGGGCGGGGTACTTCGCGTCGCGGTCCCGAATCATGAAGCGAGCCCGGCAGCCGGCGTCCTCGAGGTCCATGGCGAGGTTCTTCGCGGCCTGTGCCACCCAGGAGGCGGTCGGGTGCGCGGTGACGCCCAGGACCCGGATCCGGCGGCTGGCGTGCTCGATGACAGCGAAGACGTACAGCCGCGCCCCGGACAGCGTGACCGTCTCAAAGAAGTCGCAGGCCAATGTGTGATCTTGTCCGTCTACGCGCGTCTATCAGCCAACTTGTATGAATTACTTGGTATCTGACACCCTGATAGGGCATGTCAGTGGTCTCGACGACCTTCCAGCCCCGTGCCGCCGTCGGCGGAGTGGGCGTGAGCCGTGCGCCGCGGAGGCCCCTGCCGTTTCAGGGGGGTTGCCGGTGGCGTGCACAGTCTCCGGTGGTGGACTCGAAGGGGCAGACGGTCTTCGCTGGTACGCGCTGTGGGGCTCGTGGCGGTGACGGCGGCCCTCGCCGGTGCTCCGTGGAAAGGAGCGTCTGTGGTTCGGGTGCGTGCCGCACCCGACGCCGCCGGATGCGTTCAGTCGCACCCGGGGTCACAAGGGCTCCCGGAGAAGGACTGTCTGTCTCTCATGTCGACCAGTAAGGCCCCGGAGGGGCTGTTTCCGTACCCGACCCACCCCGACTGGGCAGAGTATCTCTACGAGGCCATCACCAACACCTGCGCGGCCGAGGGCGTCGCGCCCGTGCCCCGACGGGCAGTGCTGGAGGCGCTCGCCCCGGCGCTCGGCCGGGGCGAGGCCAAGCGTGTCATCGAACGCCGCCGCGACGGGAGCCGTTACCTGCGCCCCACCGCCTACCAGGTCGAGGCCCGGGACACCGACGACGCGCTGTTGCTGCTGAGGGTGGAACTGCACGGCGCGGCGACGCTGCCCTGGCCGCTGAACGACCGCACGCGCAGCGACTGGCTGCACCCCACCCCGGAGAACCTCGTCCGTTTCGAGGAACTCGTCGACCAGCAGCGGAAGGCGGCCGGGCTGAAGGTCGCCGTGGCCCGGGCGAAGGACGCGCAGCGTCGGTTGGCGATGACCGCGCCGCTGGCGGAGAAGGACGCGGCGGTGGCCGCGGTCCGCGACGCCGAGAACGAGCTCGCCCGTGCGGAGAAGGAGCTCAAGCTGAGGGAGAAGGCGCTGGGCTGGCGGCGGCCGCTGCCGACGGTGCGTGCCGTGGTCGAGGACGGTGTGCCGCTCGCCGCGCTGATCACGGAGCAGGTCCGCTCTGACGTGGCTGGTGCGTTGCAGCAGTACGCCGTGGACAAGCTGCGCGAGCGCGGACGGCAGCGCTCCTACGACCTGATCGAGTCCCTGGTTCACGAGGGGCAGCGGGACTCCACCGTGGTGGTCCTGCAGCAGGTCCCGATGACCGGCCGGGACGGATCTGTCGTATCCCCCTGGCGGGGCTTCCATGTCACCGGCAACAACCGGGGCGACGCCCGGCTGCAGGCCTATGGGCTGGAGGCGCAGCAGATGCTGACCGGTGTACCGCAGTCGGTGCTGCGGCTGCCGGACGAAGAGGAGAACCGGCGGCTGGTCCTGGTTGGGCTGGGCGAGATCCTGCGCCGGATCAGCACCCTGTTCAACACCGCATACGCCGTCCCCGGCCACGAGTTGGAGGAGCGGGCCGACCGGGCGCAGCGGATCGCCCAGGTTCCCGCCCGTGTCGTGGTCGGCGCCCGGACTCCGGAGCGGCTGGAGGAGTCGCTGCGCCAGCTGAACGTGCATGACCACCTGCGCGGCCAGCTGGGCTACGACAGCGAGGACCGTGGTCTGGGCCTGTGGTCCACCCTGGTCAAGGCCTACCAGGCCAAGGGGCTGCTCGGTGAGCTGCTCGCCAAGGAGGTCGCCCAGGAGCGGATCGCGGCAAGCGCCCTGGACGTGGGCGCGATCGCCGATGCCCTGGTCGGAGCCCGGGCGTTGGACGTGCTCGCCGTGCTGCTGTCTCCGGGCGACGAGGTGAGCCCGATGACGCTGCGCGACGTGGCCATCCGCTGCACCACGGTGATGCTGTTCCCGCCGGTCCCGCCGCGCCCGGAGAACCTGCCGCCGCGGGCGCATATGCCCACCGGCCGGTACTGGCCGGTGGTGCGCGGCGCCCTGCAGGAAGCACCGTGGAGCCAGTCGAACGGGCCCAAGGCCGAACGCCGGACGGAGGTGTGGGCGGCCGTGGTCGCCCAGCACTTCGCCAACCGCGGCAACCTGCTCGCTGCCAAGAGCGCGTTCAGCGCGCGCAACGTGCAGTTCGGGGTGCGGCTGGATGCGCGCAGCCTCACCTCGCTGATGAACGCCTGCCGCCAGGGGGACGCCGCGGCCTGGGAGATCCTGGTGCGCAGGCACCTGCTGCCCGGCCTGATCAACGCGCCCGAGCCGTTCATCACCTCCGGCCAGGGTTCGGAGAAGAGCGAGGACCGCAAGGGCGTGCGGCGTCCCCCCTCCAATGCGGTTCTGGCCCTGGTGAACGCCTACACCAGCCCGCCCGAGGGCGTCACCCGCGAACTGCTGTGCGCGTTCGCGGAGTCGGTCCTGCGCGCCCCTGATACCTCTGCTGGCGTCGACGGCCAGGCACCCGGCACGTTCTGGGCGCCCGATGCCCACGGCCACCCGCGCGAGAACGTCCTGGCCGACAAGAACTGGTTCGACGTCACGTTCCCCAAGACGTCCGCCGCCAACGGCAAGGGCAAGGACGTGCCGCCCTCGGACGACTCCGACGGCGGCACGGACGAGGACACCGCCGACGAGAGCGGCGAGGTCTCCGTCGAGGTCGAGGACGAGATCCCGGAGGACGCGCTCACCCGCATGACCCGCCTGCGCGCGGCGCTGACCACCCAGGTCGACAACAGCGCCGACGCCGTCGCCACCGCCTCCGAGCAGATCGAGCGGCTCCTGGGGCACATCCAGGACGCCGTGCGCTCCCGCAAGGAAGCCAGCGCCGAGGAAGAACCGCCCGAGGTCCAGAAGCTGTACGTGAAGGACATCAACGAGATCAAGAAGGAGTGGACGAAGGTCGTCGAGCTGCTGGACCAGGCGGGAGCGGCGGTGTGGGAACTGTGATCGACGACTGCTGCCCGGTACCGGTCGCCGGACCGGTGGTCGACGCGCGAGCGCTTCGTCATGCGTGGACGGCGTTGGGGCCCCTCGCGCTCGGCGGATGGCCCGTCCGCTGCGGCCTCGTCCAGCACCGTGAGGAGTCCCTCGCGGTGCTGGACGAGGTACTCGCCGGGCTGTACCTGGCGGTCGACGCCGACGGACGGCTGCGCTGGCTGGGCAAGGCCCACCGCGACGGCGGCGTCGGCGCCCGGCTGCGGGATCACTTCCGGCACCCGGAGCGGGCCCGCGTCTTCGCGGGGGTGTTCGTCGTGGCGGCCGACCCGTTCAGCCCGCCGCAGGCGATCAAGGCCGCTGAGGGCCGGACCGCCGATCTGATCGGGCTGCGTGGCCGCATGGGTCCTCGTACGTGGCCCGTCGTCACCGAGGCGCAGTGGCTCGCCCTGGTCACCGCGCAGTCCGCGCTCCGCGTCGGCCGTCCCCGGCCAGCCGGGGACGGCTCGGGGGACCGGTCGACGGCGCCGGCCTGACGGGCCGGGTCCGGTGTCGTGACGGGCTCCTCCCCGGCCGCCGCTTCCAGACGTGCGGCCGGGGCGGGTTGGGGGCATCGGTCCCGGCGCCGGAACCGGTCACCATCTGCCGGAACGTGGGGACGACGACCGCGTAGATCAAGCGTCGACGGGTGCGCGAGACGAAGAACGACGGATCCATGGGACGCGGCGCGACCTGGTCGCGGAGGACGTCGTAGGCGGTTCGCAGCCTGTAGCAAGCGGACCTCAACCGTGTAGACCGTTGATGTGTTCGGTGTCCGAGGTGCTGGCTTGCGTGGAAGCATCACGCACTCTTTCCCTCGCCCTCTACATCGAGTTTGACCGACGTGTGCCGTCGGAAGTCGGCCGTTGGTGAGCATGTGGCGATCGCAGCGGATTGGCCCGTTCGCGCTGGTTTTGCAGGGATGATGTTTGCCTCATAAACGAGTGCACCAAGTTACTGATACGCACTCCTCCGGGTCACTACTCTTAAACGATAATGTGATGAGAGCCTCGTAAACGAACGGAATCGCACCCCGGAGCTCTGGTTCGGATGGCCGTAGAGGTCCTGATTTTCCGCATCGACGCACCTCGTCCGGAGTGGCCCTCGGGGGCGGGATGGTCGTCGCTCGCGGCTTGCCGGCTATCTGTACAACGACCCGGGAGTCCGTCCGAAGGCGGCCCTGAACGCGCTGGCGAAGGCGCTGGGCGAGGAGAACCCGCAGACCGCGGCCGCCTGTGTGACGGTCCGTCCCTCGGCGAGGAGCAGGGCCGCCCGGTGCAGGCGGAGCTGTGTGCGCCAGGCCGTGTAGCCCATCCCCAGCTCGTCGCCGAGCAGCCTGGACAGGGTCCGCTCGCTCGCGCCGGCCCTCCGGCCGAGTTCAGCCAGGCACGGCGAGGCGGTCATACCGGACTCCTGCACTCGTTGGACGTCGCGCAGCCGCGCCGGCGTCCCTGTGGTGCCCCGGTCGTGTCTCCTGGGAGGCGCCACCCGGCATCCCTGCACAGGTGAGTCCTCCGAAGGCTCTGTGTGCGACTCCAGTGCGGCACTGCCAGGCCGCGTACGAGCCACCGTGGGGACGTGCGCGGGACTCTGAGAGGTGCACCGGCATCAGTCGGTGTCTTGTCGGTGTCCCTGGCGAGTCTCGTTCGTGTACTGATGAGTCACCTCGGCGCGCTTCCTTGGCCATTGACACCAGCCGGTTCCGTTCGTTCGCCTCATGCCGCTGGGCCTTCAGCGCCTTTCTCGCCGCGGCCTCGGTGCCGGGACCCCGGGCCCCCGGCCGGCCAGACCGCGCGATCCGCGGTGGAGAACGTATGAACCTGCGCCTGTACGGCAGTGCGAGCGGGCCGCGCCGACGTCTCGCGTGGCCCGTGGCCCGGCCCCGACATCTGCTGGGGTACGTGTGAGCGGTGAGCGGCGACGTTGACGCTGCACGTGTTCGTGGATGACGGGGTCCTCGCGCCGCCGGTGCCTTCAGTGATCTCCTTGTCAAGGCGTACATCCTCGACGGCGACGGCCGTGATGCTGGATCGCGGCGTTGCTGGGACGGGCGGTTCGCGGCATGGATTCCGGCGGGATCGGCCGGCAGGGGAGTGAGGCGGCCTCGGGGGCTCCGGCAGCGTCGGCCCGTCGTCCGGTTCCCCGGGGGCCGAAGCGCCCTTGGGTCAGGGCATCGGCATCCCCGCCCACCAGCGCCTCCTGGTTCGCGGCCGCTGTGGGGTGAGCGCGGTGCCTGCTCGGCACCGGCTGCCGCCTTGCGAGCCAGTCCTGCGCGGTGTGCGGCGATCGAAGCGGCGACGGCGCCCCCGGCTTGGATGGCCAGTGCGGGGATCGGACGGAGGGCGACAGCGGCCGCGGCTGCAGTCGGTGAGTTGCTGGGGCGCTCGGCGGGTGTCGCAGGGTCGGGACGGGTAACGGTCCTTGACGAACGCGGTGTGTGGTCTCTGGGCGGAGGGCCGGAGGTTTCCTCGGCCATCCTCACCTGCTCGCCCCGGCCCGGGTCGTGGCTGTCGGCGAGGACGGCGACCTGCCACAGGGCGGTGGCCAGGGTGCGGGCCATGGGTGCACTGAGGGGGTCGGCGCGCGTGATGGTCTTGCGCAGCGTGGTGGTGATCCGCTCCCACAGCAACCCCTGGCCGGCATCTGCGGCGGCCTGAGTGTAGGCGTCGATGCGGTCGCGGACACCAGTGTGCCAGTCGAGCACACTTGGTTCCGGGACGGACTGCCGGTCCAGCACGGGTGGTTCACCCTCGCCCGGCCGGCGGGGCCGCGCGGTGGGCGCCGTGGTCCACCCGGACCAGGCGGCCGCGCTTTTCCGGCCGGGACGTGCCGGAGTACGCGCCGGTCAGCGGCGCATCAGGGGCCTGGTGGGCCTGCTCCGGGCTCCAGGTGCGGGCCGGGTCCTGGGCCGGCAGCAGCGCGATCCGCTCGGTCATCGCCGGCCGTGTACGGCCCGGGGCCACGGCCGGGCCGTCGCCGGCGGCTGCCTCCGCGTCCGGGCCGGCGGACAGGGAGTGCCGGCGCTCGACCGGGGCCGGGACTGCCTGTCCGGCCGACAGCCGCTCGCGCACCGCGGCGAGGCGTTCTTCCAGGTCTTTTTCCTGGTGGCGCAGGTCGTCGAGGACCTGGCGGGCGCCGGTGGGCAGGTGGTGGACATCATCGGGTGCGGTCACGAGCGGGAGCCTGGCCCCTCGGCGGGGCGGTCATGCCCGGCCGGTCGGCAAACCCCCGGATCGGGCGAAGTCCGCCCACGGACCCGGAAGATGATCACTCATAGCGTGGAATCCACCACTGGGCGCTCCCTCATCGTCCCTGGTCACCGCAATACATTGGAACCCCACCGTGGGTCGCCTTCATCCACGTATGCCGGTGCGCGCCGATAGGCTGGCGAGCGACCATCATCGAGAGGGGGAGTCATGGCGCTGACAACGTCCTTGACGGGTCGCGTTCGGAATACCAGCTTGCCTAAGAGCCACGCACTCCTGCCCCTCCTCGAGGCGATCGTGAACGGCATTCAGGCGATCGATGCACGGAGCGAGGGAACGGACGCGCCCGGCCGGATCGACGTGAGGGTTCACCGCGACTCCCAGGCGGAGCTCGACTTCGGCCCCGCGGGACCAGGCCGCACGCCCATGAAGCCGATCGTCGGCTTCACCGTCGCCGACGACGGCGTGGGGTTCACGGAGCAGAACATGTCTTCGTTCGAGACCTTGGACAGTGACTTCAAGTCCGATCTCGGATGCCGGGGCATCGGCCGGCTCCTGTGGCTCAAAGCCTTCGACCGGGTGTCGGTCCGCAGCGCATACAAGGACGACGACGGGCAGCTCCGAGGACGCCAGTTCAGGTTCTCGGTCGAGCGTGAGGTCGAGCAGGACGGAGAGGCCGACGGGTTCGCCCGCCCGGGAGCGGTCGTCAGACTCGACGGCTTCAAGAAATCGTTCCAGCAGCACGCACCGAAGGGCGTCGACGCTATCGCGCGCGAGGTGTTCGAGCACTGCATCTGGTACTTCCTCCGGCCCGGCGGTGCACCCGTAGTGACGATCGCGGACGACGACGAGACGGTGTCGCTGGCCGACCTGATGGACGAGTTCGTCGACTCGGCGATGACGTCGTCGACGATCGAGGTCAAGGGCCAGAAATTCCACATGCTGAACCTCCGCCTGAAGGCCACCGCGCGGAACTCCGTCCCCCGCCTCCACTGGTGCGCGGCGAGCCGCGTCGTCATTGAGGAGAACCTGAGCGGGAAGGTGCCCGGGCTCCACGGCAAGCTCGTGGACGAAACCTCCGGCGAGTTCGTCTACGCGTGCTACCTGACCTCGGACTTCCTCGACGAGCGCGTCCGCGCCGACCGGACGGCCTTCGAAATCAGCGACCGCATCGCCGGGCAGCCGCTCGTCGACGACCTCTCGCTCGATGACATCCGCGACGCTGTCCTCGAAGAGGTTGCGAAGATCCTGAAGGACCCGCTCGAGTCGGCCCGCGAGCAGGGGAAGCAGCGCGTGCACGACTTCGTGACCAAGCGCGCGCCGCGGTACCGGCCCGTGCTCGCCAAGATCGAGGAGCGCGGCATCACGGTCGACCCGTCGGTCAAGGACCAGGACCTCGAGCTCCAACTCCACCGGCACCTGCAGAAGATCGAGTCCGACGCGTTCGTGCAGGGGCAGGAGATCTTCGCGGAGGCCGAGGCGGAGCCGGCCGAGGACTACGCGGAGCGGCTCGCCGCCTACCTCGCCACTGTCAGCGAGATCAACCAGTCGGATCTGGCCGCGTACGTCTCGCGCCGCCGCACGGTGCTGGATCTGCTCGGGCGTCTGATCCGCGCCGACAAGGACGGGAAGTACAGCCGGGAGGACGCGATCCACTCGCTGATCGTCCCGATGCGGACGGAGTCCAACGAGCTCGCCTCCGACGGGTCGAACCTGTGGATCATCGACGAGAGGCTCGCCTTCCACGACTACCTCGCTTCCGACAAGACGCTGAAGAGCATGCCGGTCACGGGGTCCGAGTCCACGAAGGAGCCCGACATCCTCGCGACCCGGCTCATCGACTCTCCGGTGCTCGCCGCGGAGGGGCAGAAGCTGCCCCTGCCGTCGATCGTCGTGGTCGAGATCAAGCGCCCGATGCGCAAGGACGCCACCGAGGACAAGAACCCCATCCAGCAGTGTCTGGACTACGTCAAGAGGATCCGAGCCGGGGGAGTGCTGACCGCGACCGGGAGGCCGATCCCGCCGACCCACGAGCCACCGGCGTTCTGCTACATCATTGCCGATCTCACGGACAGGATGATCGAGCGGTGCGAGATCTCGAACCTGCGGCCGACCCACGACGGCCTCGGGTACTTCGGCTTCAATGACTCCGCGAAGGCGTACATCGAGGTCATGAGCTTCGACGGGCTGGTCAACTCGGCCACGGAGCGGAACAGGGCGTTCTTCGACAAGCTGGGTTTGCCGTCCGGCTAGACCCATCCTCCGCACGTCACTCGGGAGAGTGAAGATCGAATGCCCAATTCGCCTTCGTATGCGGCGATTTCACACTCCGGTCGGGCGTCCACATCGTGAGATACTGCCGTCGCCGCCAGTCGGCAATCGATCTCTTCCCCCATGTGCGGAGGATGGGGCTAGATGGACCTGCCCTTGCCGGAAACTTCGTCCATACAGGTCAGGACGTATGCCGGTACTCGTGGAGGATTCCGCCGAGGCGGTCGCGTCGTCGTACGTCGAGGCGGGCGATGTCGTCCGGGTCGGTGATCGGCGTGGGCAGCGGGTGCGGTGGCCGGGCGCCTGCGATGCCCTGGTGGGGCCGGTGGGAGTTGTAGTGCTGCTCGAACCCGCGCAGGGCGTGGAGCAGACGGTGCTGGTTCCAGACCAGGGTGCGGTCCAGCAGTTCGCGTCGGCAGGTCTGCACCCACCGTTCCATGAGCGCGTTCATGCGCGGTATCCGGCTCCCGCTGAGTACGACCTCGATCCCCGCGTCCTTGAGGACGGTGCCGAACAGGGCGGGTACTTCCCGTCGCGGTCGCGGATCATGAACCGGGCCCGGCCGCCGGTATCCTCGAGATCCATGACGAGGTTCCTGGCGGCCTGGACCACCCAGGCCGCGGACGGGTGCGCGGTGGCACCCAGGACCCGGATCCGGCGGCTGGCGTGCTCAATCACCGCGAACGTACAGCCGCGCCCCGGTCAGAGTGACCGTCTCGAAGAAGTCGCAGGCCAGCAAAGCGTCGGCCTGGGAACGCGGGAAGTCGGCCCATGTGCTGGAACTCCGTTCGGGCGCGGGATGGAACCCGGCCTCCTTCAGGATCTGGCCATACCGTGGAAGCGGCCACCTCGATCCCCAGCACGAGCAATTCACCGTGCACTCTCCGGTAGCCCCAACGGGGATTCTCCCGGGCCGGGCGCAGCACCAGGAGGGGGACGGAGCGGACGGTGCGGGGCCGGCCCGGGCCCCTGGGCCGGGAACAGGCCGCGTGCCGGCGCGCGAGCAGGTCGCGGTGCCGACGCGGTACCGTGTCCGGGCCCACCAGCAGCCGCACCGCGGGAGACGGTGCAGCAGCGCGGTCAGGAACGCCCGGTCGCCCGGGGCGAACCGTGCTCTCTCCTTGCCAGTTGGCGTTCCAGGACCACGAGCTGATGGCGCAGGGCTACGATCTCGATGTCCTTGCCGTGGTCGCTCATCGGCAGCAGGCGCAGCATCGCGAACGCGTTCGTCACAGCGAGATACGTCAGTCGCAGCAGCACGGTCGGTCTTGTTCCCGCAGTTCCCGGCACGCCACCACAGCGCCTCCCACCAGGGCGGATGAGGTCTTCGGCAGGGGCAGGTTCTCGGATGCGGCATCAACGACGTCTGGCGCCGCTTCCAGAGCCGGATGCACGAGGCGGTCGACCCCGACGAGTACACCCGGCACCTGACCGGGATGCTCAACCAACTCAGCGGATACTCCCGCCGGATCGTAGTCGTCTCCGAAACCCCGTTCGGCCCGATCGAGGACCCCAAGACCGTCACGGCCATGAACGCTGAGCTCGCCCGCTACAACACGGCCGCCGCGCAGCACCTCACCGGCGAACCAACTGGTCTGTGGAGCGACGGTGTCCACCTGACCGAGCTCGGCGACACCATCCTGCTCCAGCAGACGGAACGGCTCCTCGCCGATCACCGCATCGTCGAAAAGCTCCTGGACTACCTGCTCCCGTAGCCTCTCCATCTTGCAGTCCTGGGACGGGGACACGCACTGGGCATTTCGGCGCTGGCGGCTGGTGCTCGCATAGGACACCGGCTCCATTGCGGGATGGCGCCGGCCGGGACTGGTCTCAAGCGAGGGCTGCGGCGCGACTTCTGAGTTCTTGTGCTTTGGGATTGTTCGGGAGGCGGCGTAGTCGAACGGACATGTCCTGAACGGCCGAGCGAACTTTGACGGAGCGGATGCCCTCCGTGCAGTCGAGGAACTCGGACCACGTCGTGAGAGCGCCGTCCGTATCTCCTCGGCGCAGGCGGACCCCCGCGAGGTCGGCTGTGACGATGGCGCGGGTACGTCGGCGGTCGACCCCGTGGAAGTTGAGGGCGAGGAGAAGGTGTTCCTCGGCTGCGGTGAGGTCGCCGAGGCGGTTGAGGATCATGCCGGTTTCGTGGGCCCAGCGGCCTGGGGAGTAGTGGGCGGCCCAGGAGTCGGTGGGGCCGCTCTGGGGGCGGCCGATGGCGGTTTCGGCAAGGGCGAGGTGCTGGGAGGCAAGGCGACGGTCGTTGTCCTGAGCGGCGGCATTGGCCAGTGTGGCGTTGTAGTAGGCCACGGCGCGCGGATTGTCGAGGTCGCGTCCGTAGGTGACGCAGGCTTCGCTGAGCTGGACGGCTTCGGCGTGGTAGCCCAGGTCGATGCAGTGGACCGCGAGCCCTCGCAAGGCGGTGGCTGCGAGTTCGCGGTCGCCGGCTTCGGCGGCGAGCCCGTAGGCGTGGGCGTAGTAGCCCTGGGCGAGGCCTTGAAGCTCGGGGGAGTCGCCTTCGTCCTGCGCCATCCAGCCGGCGAGGTGGGCGAGCTGGGAAGCGGCAGCGAACAGCTCTCTGCCAGTGGCCTCCGTGTACTTGCCGTTCAGCCACGGTGCGACGTCTTCCGTGAGGTAGCGCACGGCAAGGTGGCGCGCGTGTCCGCCGCCGAGCTCGGATGCGGAGTCGCCGAGGCTCTTCACCATGATCTTGACGGCGGCCACTTCGCCACGCCCGACGCGGACGGCTCCAGCGGGTGCGCTGTGGACACGACGGGTGATGCTGTCGGGGTCGGGCAGGCCGAGGGCGGCGAGGACGTAGCCGCTGGACGCGGTGAGGAACTTCCGGCGGTCCACCTCGAGGTCGCTCCTTCCCAGCTGGATGACTGAGGCCACGGTATCGGCGGGGGCCGGTGTGAGGGGCGGTTGCGGGACGCCTCTGGCGTCGGGGTCGAGTTCAAGGACGCGGGCGACGTAGGGCCACCAGTAGTCGGGCGTACGTTCGCCGGTCATCCACTTGCGCGCGTACTGACGTTGTAATCGGTCGGGTCCGCTGCCCTCGGCCCGGCCGACAGCACGTGCCAGCTGGGTCGGTCCCCAGCCACGTTCCCGGCAGGCTGAGCTGATCAGGTACGCGAGGTGCTGTGCGTGCGGTGCAGGCGTCATCCCGTCACCCCGTCCCTGGACTACGCGGGACTACGGAGGACTACATCTTCCCCTCTTCCGGGGGCGCGCACGCGGAGCTTGACTGAACTTTCCCTCCGCCCGAACAGCGGTCCTGAACAAGGATGTTGACACGCTCATGACCCGGCTTCCGGCCGAGGGCGTTCGTGTGAGCCAGGTGGAGCGGGCCGCCCGCGTCGGTGCGGACGGCCCGGCCCGATCAGCTGGTACTGGAGAGGAGTCTCGGTGACCGCCCCTGTAATGATCTTGGACTGCTACACCGTCGAGCCCAGCGGCCTGGGCGTTCCCCCTTACTTGTCCGCATACGTGCGGCAGGCGTATGCGGCCCTGCGCCGGGCCAGGCCCGACGCCGAGGTGAAGTACGTGACGATCGACGATGTCCGCTGGTGCCTGGCCGGCGGCCGCCCCGCGGTGGAGCCGCCGCTGAGCGACCGGCTGACGTACTCGGCGACCGTCAACCGCGACAAGGCGGTGGAGCTGCTGCGCGACGCCGACATGGTGGTCGTGGTGGCGGGCGACAAGGTCCCGTCGGTGCACCTGCACGCCGTCAACGCCGGACAGGACGACATCGCCCGCGCGATGGCCTGCGTGCGGGGCCGCCGTTACCTGCTTGGTCCGATGGCCACGTGGGCCCTGTCGGAGCCTGCTTCCTGGGCTGGGCTGTTCGACGCGGTCCACACCCACACCGTCACCGCGTCCACCCTGGCCCTGGGGAGCCGCGAGCCCGCCCCGTACGGGCAGCTGGCGACGGACCGCGACTCGTTCGCCGAGTTGATCGGACAGATGCCCTGGGCGCCCGTCGCCGAGCTGGAGCTGTACCGCGGCTGCACCCGCAAGGCGTTCTGCCGGTTTTGCAACGAGCCGGCCAAGGCGCCGACGGTCGCGCACCGGGCGGTCGAAGACGTCCTGGCCGAGGCCGGGCAACTGTACGACGCGGGGGTGCGGCACTTCCGGCTCGGCCAGCAGACGTGCTTCTTCTCCTACCAGGGCCGCAGCGAGGAGGCGATCCGGGCCCTGCTGGGCGGAATCCGGGAGCTCGGCCCGGACCTTCAGATGCTGCACATCGACAACGCCGACCCGTTGGCCGTGGCAGCGCGGGTCGGCAAGCGGATCGCGGCCACGGTCGCCGAGTTCTGCACCGAGGGCAACTGCGCCCCGATGAGGATCGAGTCGTTCGACCCGGCTGTGATCGAACGCAACACCCTGACGTGCACCGAGGACATCCTGCTGCGCGCCGTCGAGCACGTGAACGAGGCCGGCGCCGAGCGCGGGCCGGACGGGCTGCCCAAGCTGCTGCCCGGTCTCAACCTGATCTACGGCCTGCCGGGCGAGACCCACGCCACGCACCTGGCCAACCTCACCGCCCTGCGGCGGATCTACGACGCGGGGCTGATGTGCCACCGCACCAACGTCCGCCTGGCCCGCGCGTTCCCAGGCACTCCGCTCGCGGAGGAAGAGGCGAGCCTGGAGGGACTGCCGTCCGCGGAGCACTTCGCCACCTGGAAGGCTGACATCGACCAGCTGTGGGACCGGCCGATGAAGGAACGCGTCTACCCGGCCGGCCTGGAGATTCCCGGCGTGCACGCCTATTTCGTCGACGAGCGCGGCACCTGGTTCCGCCGCTTGGGCTCCTACGCGATCCAGATCGTCGATCCCGGCGCCGTCGTCCCGGTGGGCACGCCGGCCGACATCACCGTCACCGGGCACGCCCCGCGCGTCATCTACGGCACCCACCGTGCCCGCTGATCCCGCAGTCACCGGCACGGCGGTGCGGCGTCATGTGGGCGTGCTGCTGCCGTGGGCCAACGTGGCGGTGGAGGAGGAGTTGCCCCAACTCGGCGAGCCGGGCGTGGTATTCCACTACGCTCGGCTCGTGCCGGCCTCCCGCACGACCGCCGTCGACGACTCCTTCTGGCACGGGCTGCGGGCTGCCTCCGCCAGCGCCGTCGACTCCCTGCGCCATCTGCCGTTGGACGCCACCGTGCTGGCGTGCACCTCCGCCGGTTTCACCGGCGGGCCCGCGCTGCCGCCGGGCGTGATCACGGCCTTCGACGCCCTCACCACCACCCTGCACCAGCGCCACGTGGCCAGCGTCGTACTGGCCACCCCCTACCCCGAGCAAGTCGCCCAGACCGAAGCCGAAGCCCTCGCAGCCCACGGCATCGAGGTAACCGTCCACGCCAGCCTCGGCCTCGACGACGGCTACCCCCACATCACCACCGCGCAGATCCTCACGCTGTGCGACGGCCTTCCGCCGGCCGCGCTCGCCGAGGCCGACGCACTCGTGCTGTCGTGCACCGGCTGGCGGACTCTGACCGCTGCGGCCGCCCTACAGGCACGGCTGCGCATCCCCGTGATCTCCTCCAACCTCGCCCTCGCCCTTGCCACCCACACCCACTCGCCCGCTCCAGGAGCAGCGCCGTGACCGTCACCAGACCCACCAAGCGCAGTGACGACCGCGTCCTTGCGTTCGTCACCCGCGCCGCCGCCCTCGACGACGTACGCGCCGAGGTGGAGGCCAACCACGACCACAACCGCTGGTGGCCGCCCACCATCACCGACCCGCGCATGCGGATGCTCGCGGCCGGCTGGTCCACCCGGATCAACTACCGCATGGTCGACACCTACGCGGCCGTCCTCGCACACGCCGACACCATCGGCTTCGACGCCCTCACCGACCTCGATGACGACCAGGCCCGCGACCTGGTCGCCCCGCTCGGCCTGACCGAAGCCCGCCTGACCTACCTCTACTCCCTGGCCGACACCCTGGCTCGCTGGGACAAGGACGGCACCGACCCGGCCGCCTGGGACGCCAAGGCCTTCATCGCTGCCTTCGCCCGCGAGGTGCGCGGAGCCTCCTACAAGGTCGCCCAGTGCGCCGCCCTGTACGCCCGCGGCTACCACTGCGGCATCATCCCCGTCGACTCCGGCATGGTCACCAAGCTCGCCCCTGCACTCGGCTTCACCCTCCCCTCCGGGCCCGCCGCCCACGAACACCTGCGCACCCTGCTGGAGCACGCCGTCGCCCGCCACACTGACGCCCTGCGGACCCTGGCCGCGGGCCAGGATGTCACCATCCCGGTCGAGGCGGCACCGGCCTGGTGGACCCACCTCGTGTTGATCTACTTCAAACGCCTCTACCTCAACCGGCCACCCGCCCGCCTGTGCACGCGCCGTCCTACTTGCGCCGCTCTGACCGACTGCACGCACACCCGGACCTGACCGAGGAGAGAGCCGCGATGCAGCGCACCATCGTGATCGGCAACATCTCCCTCGACCACATCCACCGTCCCGGCCACCGGCCGGTACACCAACTCGGCGGCGCCGCCCTCCACTTGGCCGCCGCGGCCGCCCGCGCCGGACTGACGGCCGCGCCCGCCGCCGCCGTCGGAGACGACCTTTCCATTCTGGCCGACGACACGCGTCTTCCCAGCCTGGACTGGAGCCTCCTCCACCACGCCCCCGAGCCGTCGGCCGCGTTCACCATCCACTACGACGAAACGGAAACCGTCACGGACGTCGACACCGACTACGGGGCCGCCGGGCACCTCACCGCCCACGCCCTCCACGTGATCGACCGCCATCCCCGGGCCGTCTTCCACGTCAGCTGCCGCCACCCCCTTGACGTCCCCACGGTCCTCGAAGCGCTGACCGCACAGGGCTGCGCCTTCAGCCTGGACTTCCACCTCCCCAGTGCCCCCCAGCTCATCCCCGCCGCCACCCCCTGGCTTCACCACGCGACCACGATCTTCGTCAACGCCCAGGAACACGCGCTCCTCAGCCACCACACCGGCCGCCCAAGCCCCTGCCCGGAGACCGTCATCACCGACGGCCCCCGCCCCGCCCGCGTGCTCGCGCACCGCCACGCTCCACGACCTGTCGCTCCCGCCACCGTTCCCACCGTCCGGCAGATCACCGGTGCCGGGGACACCCTGGCGGGCGCCTACCTCGCGCACCGCGCGCGACACCTTCCACCGGCCGCCGCCCTCGACCTCGCGGTCCAGGCCGCCACCCGCCACACGGCCCGGTTCCCTCTTACCGTCCCCGCACCACGCCGTGCCCCGTCCTGACCCGTAGCAGGAGGCCGTCCGATGCACTACGTCGCACACCGTCTCTTCGCCGCCCACGACCGTGCCCTCGCCGCCGACCTGGCCGACCGCCTCGCCGTCAAGCTCGGCGAAGACCAGGTCTTCCTCCCCTTTTGCGACACCGACGAGGAGGACCTCGTCGCCGACATCAAGGGCCAGCGCCTGTTCGAACTCGACCGCGACCGCCTCCGCCGCATCCGCGCCCTTATCGCCATCGTCCACGGCCCCAGCCCGGACGACGGCGTCTGCATGGAGATCGGCTACGCCGCAGCCCTCGGTGCCTCCGTGATTGGGATGACCACCGACTTCCAGGACTACTCCGCCATCCTCCACGGCCCACGCTCCGTGTTCCCCGATCCTCTCTTGGACGCCCTCGCCGCCCGCATCGTCCGCGTCCCCCGTCTGGGCACCCCCGGCGAGCCGACGGGCGGCAGTCGCTTCGCGGACTTCGCCGCCCGCAACCACACCCAGATCCAGGAGGCCATCGAGGCCTGCGTCGACGCCGTCCTCCAACTCCCCTCCCCGGCCGCGGCACCACCCCGCCCATCCCGAGACGCCCACACGGCGTTCGTCGAACCCAGCCCGTACACCCCAGCATGCGCCGGACTTCCCGCCACCACGGGGACCACGGTCCTCCATCCGACCCGCTTCGACGCCGGCGACCCCCTCACGGCCGCGCGCCACGACTGGGCCACCGCTCTCCGCTCCAGCCGCATCGTTGTCGACACCTCAGGCCCCGAGACCCCGCCCGGAGCCGCCCTTCTCATCGGGGCAGCCTGCGCCACGGGCCAGCCGGTCGCCGCGTATCTGCCACACAGCACTTACACCCACGCGGCAGGCCGCGAGCCCAATTTCCGTAACCTGATGATCCAGTACGGCGTCGACGCCGTGCTCCGCACACCGGACGAGGTGACCGCGTGGCTCGGCGGATGACTCTTCAGGAGATCGCCGGCCACCGCACGGTCGTACTCGAAGGCGGCGACGGCGTCGGCAAGAGCACGCTGGCCGACCTCCTCGTCACCCAGCACGACTTCACCGCAGCTCACTCACCCCGCACGCCCGACCACCAGGACCTGACCAGCCGCTACCGTGATCTCCTCGCCCGGCCCGGCCGGCTCGTCCTGGACCGCAGCTTCGTCAGCGAGCTCGTCTACGGCCCTCTTTACCGCGACCGCTCCCGCCTCACCTGGGACCAGGCACTCGAACTCGCCGACCTCGTCACCACCCGCGACGGAATCTTCCTCCACCTCACCGCCCCCGCGGCCATCGTGCACAGCCGCCTCAAGGCCCGCGACGGTCAGGCACCCGATCTGGAGGCGATCGCCGAACTATCCCACGCCTACCAGCGCGTCTTCCGGCTCCTGGACAGCCATGCGACGGTTCTCACCTACAAGACGGCGCCAGAAGCTGGCTGCCGCCCCACCGGCTGACTCCTGTCCCGTTCTTGCCTCTCCGGCGCCTGAGCCTCGCTACTGTTCCCCGAGAACGCCGCACTGCACCGTCAAGGGGATCTGCCGTGGACATCGCCGAGGCACAGAAGCTCGCCTGGGAGAACAAACTCGCCAAGGGCTTCAACACCACCGACATCGCTATGGAGTTCGGCTTGCTCACGGCCGAGGTCGGCGAGGCATTCACGGCGTGGCGCAAAGGCCTGCCCGACCACGGTGAAGAACTCGCCGACGTCTTCCTCTACCTGACGGCGATCGCGGAGATGCAGGGTGTCGACCTCGCCGACGCGGTCAGGCAAAAGATCGCGAAGAACACGCGTCGCGAGTACGCCCCCGGCTCCAACGGCGCACTGGTGCGTACCAGTCAAGATTGAGGGACTCTGTCGGGGATCTTGAGGTTCCTGGGCGGAAGGGCATGGTCGTCGGGCAGGCTCGGCTTGGTTCCGAAGGTCGACTGCCGAACATGAGGTGAGCCGGTGTCTCTCCGTCCCCGTTCTGGTGAGCACGTTCCGTCCTCGACAGCGCGGGTGGCGCGGGCGAGCAATCCCCGGGGCACGACCGCGATGTGGGTACGGGACCGGCTGGACGGCCTGTGGCACGACGAGGACTTCGATGCCTGGTACCCCCGGGACGGGCGGCCCGGCCTGTCACCGGCCCAGCTCGCCACGGTGAGCGTGCTGCAGTTCCTGCTGAACCTCTCTGACCGGCAGGCGGCCGAGGCGGTGCGCTGCCGGATCGACTTCAAGTACGCCCTCGCGCTCGAGCTGGACGATCCCGGCTTCCATCACAGCGTGCTGTCCGACTTCCGCGACCGGCTGGCCCAGGACGACCGCGCCGATGCCCTCCTGGACCTTGCGCTGGCCCGGCTGAGGGAAGCGGGGCTGGTCAAGGCGCGGGGGCGGCAGCGTACCGACTCCACCTACCTGCGGGCCGCCGTGCGCGAACTGACCCGGCTGGAGCTGGTGTTGGAGACGGTCCGCGCCGCCCTGGAGGAGTGCGCCCGCACCACCCCGGAGATCCTCGACGGCCTGGTGGACGAGGACTGGGCACAGCGCTATGGGCGGCAGGTCCGCCTGGTCAGCCAGCCAGCCAGCCATCCGGCCGCCCGGCTCAAGCAGACCGGCAACGATGCCGCCGAGCTCCTTGAGCGCGTCCGCAGCCGCCGCCCGGGCACGGCGCCGGGGCCCGCGGCGGAGGCGCTGCGTCAGATCATGGTGCAGCACTTCCTCATCGATGCCCGGGGCCGGCTGCGGCCTCGGGCCGAGAAGGACGGTCTGCCGCCAACCGGCCGGCGCCTGGAGTCGCCCTACGACCTCGAGGCCCGCTACACGCGCCGCGGGCACCGGACCTGGGTCGGCTACCTCGCGCATGCCACCGAGACCTGCGACGAAGGCAGTATCAACGTCATCACGGACGTGGCCACCACCGTCCCCACCGGCGACAGCGTGGCCCTGCCCGGCATCCACACCCGGCTCAAGCGCCGCCGCCTGCTGCCCGCCGAGCACCTCGTCGACACCGGCTACACCTCCGTCGTACTCCATGACGCCGCCGCCCGCACCCACCGCGTCACCATGGTCGGCCCGCTCAGGACCAACAACTCCCGGCAGCGCAAGACCGGCGACGGGTTCGCCCGGGAGAACTTCATCATCGACTTCGAGCGCCGCGAGGTCACCTGCCCCAACGGCCAGGTCAGCGGCAACTGGAACGAGCTTCCGGCGATGGCCCCTTTCACGGTGGTCCGGTTCGACAAGCGGCAGTGCGGGCCGTGCCCCGAAAAGTCCTCGTGCACCTCCGGGGCGGCACGGACCGTGAACTTCCTCCCCCAACACCTCCACGAACTCCAGGCCCGGAACCGCTCCGACCAGCAGGACCCGCAGTGGCAGCGGCTCTACGCCTCACGCTCCGGCATTGAGGGCACCATGAACGAGCTGGTCAACGGCCACCGGATGCGCCGCTGCCGCTACCATGGCGTGTCCAAGGCCCACGTCCAGCACGTCCTGACCGCGATCGCCGTCAACATCGAACGGCTCAGCACCCAGGAACCGGCAGACTCCACCTACCGCCTCCGCTCACCGACGGCGTTCCAGCAGTACCTCGACGAGAACGACTTACCCCGCCCCCGCTGGTGGCGCCAAGGGCAATGATCAAGAAATCTCAAGATCCCCGACAGAGTCGCTCATTGAACCTGAGCGCGGATCACTCTGCCCCCAGCCATACCGTCACGAATGGTGGCCAACGGAACGGTAGGCATCAGCGTTCACGCCCGTGGTGAACGCGGCTGCTCCGGCCCACAGGTAGGCCTGCCGCCCGGTGACCTTTACGTCCTGGGCCTTGTGTTCCAGGGGAGTTCACCTGAGTGCCGCTGAACGAACTCGCGGTACTCGCTGATGACGCTGGGCCGGTCGTGGTGGCCCGGCTGCTCCCGCTGGGACGTCAGGTCGTTGTCCGGAATCGGGGCACGCTGCTTGTGGGTCTGCCGGACCACGACGTTGTTGACGACGATTTCCTGCATCTCCTCGTACTGGCACTCAGCAACGTCACCCCTCGCGTCCCGCGCGAGCAGCGGGTTGCCGCGCCGATCGTGGCGGCCAGCCCAAAACGGGCTGGTCGGCTACGCCGGTGAGTGCTGTTCGTCGACGACGGCGTACAGATGCTCACCGTGGGCCCAGCGTTTGAGCTCCGGCCGGCCCACGAGGACGATTCCGTGGCGCCGGGCGAAGTCCGTCGCGGGCCGGGTGAATCCGTTCAGGGCGACGATGACGGCCACCTGCGCGTGATGTTCGGGCACCGCGGTGCCGTTGAACCTCTGCACGGCTTCGGATCCGACGGTGCCGCTGTACTGCTTGCATTGTAAAACGATCTTGTCGCCGTCGTCGTCCCAGGCCACGACGTCCGCCCCCAGGTCTCCGGAGCCGCCGATCCGGCGGGCGCGCTGGAACCCGTCCCGCGCGAGCAGGTCGGCGCACGCCTGCTCGAAGCCGTCCGCGCTCATGGCGGCGAGCTGCTTCATCCGGAAGGTCAGGACCTTGGGCGCATCGGCGACCGGCGCGGTGGCGTGCTCCTCCTCCACGACTTCGGTGTCGCTGTAGGGGACAACGTAGCCGCCTCGGTCGGAGAAGACCACGAAGCACAGCAGCACCAGGGTGCCCAGGATGATCAGCGCGAACCACCAGGGATGCCCCATGAGCCATCCCCAGACGTCCTCCGTGAACCAGTCACTCACATCGTCGCGCAGCCAAGGCCACGCGTCCTCAGTCAGCCACTGCCAGGCGACCTTGGCGATGGCCAAGCCGAGGATCAGCCAGAGGATGACCTTCAACACCGGGTCCAGTGACCCGTCCTCGTCGAACACCGTTCCCCCTGCTCTGCCCTTCGGCGGCCCGCGCTACGCGGCTCGTCGAACCGCGGTCCTGCGTGCCTTGCGGGCGGGCAGTCGCAACAGGGTGTGCAGCGGGACTCCGTCTTCAGCCCACTGCCGCAGCCGTTCGCGATCGACCCAGTGGACCTGGTGCCGCTCGCCCCATGCCTTGGCATCCCGGGTGAAGCCGCCGTTGGTGACCACGACCGCGACATCGGCTTTGTGGACGGGGCCGGCGGTCCCCTTGACCTGGTACATCACCTTCGAGTCGACCTTCCCGCCGACGGTGGTGTGCTTGGCCTGCAGCACGATCCGCCCACGCTGGGCATGTCGGCCGATGACGTCGGCTGCCTGATCGCCGGCCTGCCCGACCCGCTGCGCCGACCAGCCGTCACGGATGAGGAGATCCCGCAGAGCGAACTCGAACTCCGCATCACCGAGCGAGTCGATCCGGTCGAGCGGGAGTTGAAGGACCGCGATCAGCGCAGCCTGGGTCCGCCGCAGACGGACCCGCCGCACCTGCCACCAGACGACAGCCAGCAGGCTCGCCACCGCCACGGCGACCGCGAACGGCCACCCGCGCACGATCGCGCGCCACAGCGCCGTGGCTGCCTGCACCAGCACGGTGGCCACGGCCAGGGCGACGAGGACCGCTGCTACCCGTTCGCGGCGACCGCGCGGCGCTCGCAACCGCATCCGGATGCCGCCCATCACCGGCTCGGCGATGCGGACACCGACGGAGTGGAGGCCGGCTTGTTCGTCTCGGCCCCGTTGTCGCTGCTGCCGAACCCGAAGATCTGTCCCCACAGCCAGATGAAGGCGACGATTCCCGCGATGGTCCAGCCGCCCAGCTTCTTGCCGCGTGGCCGAGGGTTCCTGCGGATGTGGCGACGAACCTCGTGAAATCCCTCCGGCGGCATGCCCTTTCCCCCTCCTGTGACCTGGCAACTTGATGATGCTGCCCCTGTGGATATGGGTGTATCAGCGGGCACTGACAAAAACTGATGGATCATCACGAGGGTCGGCCTGCATCGATCACAATCCAGCCAGGGCCGATCGAATCGTCCTCATCGACCGATGAGGTGAGCGAGCATCGTGCCTCTGACTTGGAGGTTCTCGATGCCATGCGGTCGTCGTCCGTTGGCATGCACGCCACAGCATCTCGCCGATTCGCTGCCGGCTGCCGACAGTTCACCTGCGTCGACGCCGTGAAAGCGGCCCTGGAACGCGGCGGGGAGTTGGCGTGAAAGCGGAGGCGCCGAAGAGCGCCCGGAGCCCTCTCTTTGGGACCCAACACGGGAGGAGCCGACCACATGGCGCGACCGCGACTGCGGACCAGGAGCTGTTCGAGTCCAAGTGGCGGCCGCACAACCGGCTGGGCTTCGCGGCCCAGCCGACGACCTCCCCGGAAGCCGGCCAGGGCACTGACCACGCGGGCGCGGTGGCCCATGCGGCGTTCGAGTTGCTGGGGGCGTCGGTCTAAGGAGCCGGATGGTGTAGGTCGAGGCGGTCAGGAACGTGAAGCGGACCACGGCGAGCGTCACCGAGACCACGGCCACCGTGACGAGTGCGCCGGTCAGGTCCGTACCGGACAGGCCGCGGACGGCCGCCTGCGCCTCGAGTCCGACGAGGACGAACAGGGTGCCGTTGAGCAGGTACATCGCGAGCGACCAGAACGCCTGCGTCTGCAGACGGGAGTCTGCTCGGCCCACGCTCAGCCCGGCCTGAATCGTGTAGACCGCCGAGCAGGGAACCCCCTTCCATGACGGCCTGCGCCTGCTCGCGTCCTGGGTCGTCACCCACCAGGACGCCCGGCGGGGATGAGCACCGGGCGCGGAGGCTGTGGGCCGAGCGCCGGTTGATCGCTTGGGCCACTCGCCTGGCGGTGAGGCAAGCGGCAGCCCGACTCACACGCCGCCGCGCCTTTGCGCGGCCAATGCCCACTGCTTGACCTGTTCGATCGTGGCGTCCGGTGTGGGCGCTGCCGAGTGGACGACGAACTCGGCATAGGCTGGATCGTCGATCGGCAGTGGGGTCAGAGGGTGTTCACGCAGCCGGGCCACGAGGTATCCGGCGGCGAGCAGGTCCCGGGACTTCTCGATGTCGACCTCGTACTTGTCCGCGTGCCAGTAGGAGCCGTCGTACTCGATGACGAGGGTCCGGCCGGTGGTGAGCTCGACGGTGATGTCGACAAGCCAGTGCGAGCGTCGGGCGAACGCGTCGTGCCGCACCGACCGGCCGGACGCGGCCCCGCCGAAGGCGCGTTCGGAGGCGGCGTGGTGATCGAGTTCTACCTGCGACTTCCCGTGTTCCCTGCACTGCGGCCTCGTTCGGGAAGTGCCCGCGAGCCCGCACGGCCTTGCGTATCCGCGCGTTCACGCTCTCGATCGCGTTCGTGCTGCAGATGACCTTGCGGATCTCGACGTCGAAGCGGAGGAAGGGCACGAACTCCGCCCAAGCGTCCGACCAGAGCTTGACGACCGCCGGATACTTCGTGCCCCAGGTCTCCTGGAACTCCAGGAACCGTTCCTCGGCCGCTTCCTGGTTCGGCGCCGTGTAGATCGGCTTCAGCGCCTTGGCGATCTTGTCCCAGTCCTGGCGGGCCGCGTAACGGAAGCTGTTCCGCAGGAGGTGAACCACACACGTTTGAACAATCGTGCGAGGCCAGACGGTCTCCACCGCCTCCGGCAGCCCCTTCAGCCCGTCGCAGACCAGCATCAGGACGTCCTCGACGCCGCGGTTCTTCAGCTCGGTGAACACGTGCAGCCAGTACTTCGCGCCCTCGCCGCCGTCGCCGGCCCAGATCCCGAGGATGTCGCGATGGCCCTCCGCGGTCACAGCCATCACGACGTAGATCGGCCGGTTCGCCACCTGCCCGTCACGGATTTTGACGTTGATGGCGTCCACGAACAGCACCGGATAGACGCGGTCGAGCGGCCTGTTGGACCACTCGGCCATGCCCTCCATGACCTTGTCCGTGATCATCGAGATGGTCTGCTTGGACACCTCGGCGCCGTAGACCTCGGCCAGGTGCGCGGAGATCTCCCCGTGCGTGAGGCCCTTCGCGGACAGCGACAGCACCATCTCGTCCACGCCGGTCAGGCGGCGCTGGCGCTTCTTGACCATCTGCGGCTCGAAGGTGCCCGCCACATCGCGGGGCACCTTCACCTCGACCGGGCCGACGTCGGTCAGCACGGTCTTGGCGCGGGTGCCGTTGCGGCTGTTGCCGTTGTTCTTGCCGGCCGGGCCGTGCTTCTCATAGCCGACGTGGTCGGTGATCTCGCCCTCCAGGGCGGACTCCAACACGCGCTTGGTCAGCTGCTGCAGCAGCCCGCCTTCTCCGGTCAGTTGAAGCCCTTCGCTGCGGGCACGGTCCACGAGCATCGCGACCAACTGCTCGTCTGTCCTCGCACCGGACACTTCACCAGCCGGCTCCTGGACAGGTATCGACTCCGCGGCGGTCTCGCTCATCAGGCGTCTCCTTGATCATCGGATCCGCCGTTAATTAGACACTCCCCGCCACCGCGACGTTCTACGGCTCCAGCGGCAACGTGCTGAAGAACGTCCCGATCAACACCACTGGCAAGTACAACTGGTCTCCGGTGTGGAAGATCCGTAACTGCTACTGACGCTGACGGCCCGGCTCCGGCCGAGGCCCGCCGCGGCGAACGAGCGCTACCGGCCCGCTCAACAGGGAGTTGAGCGGGCCGGTAGCGCTCGTTCCCGCACCTTCCCCATGTCCCTGAGCCGTTGAGCTCGCCGATAGGTTCAATCTGGATCGACAGGACCCAGCACGGGTCATGACCCTCGATGGCGGTGGGTTCGACGGTGATCGGTGCCGACAGGATCCTGCCGAGTAGCCGCCGGCGGCGACACATATGAGGTGAGACTCACCGCTCACATCGCGGCTACTCCGCGGAGATGATCTTGATCGTGCCGCCGGTCAAGCGGGACCGAGGATCTCGATTCAGTGGAGCGCCTCATGCTGACGCGCCCGACCGTCGGTCGTTCACGAGATGACCAGGAGGAAGACGAGTACGGCTATCACCACGCTGTTGGTCGAGTGCACGATGATACCCATCCATGCGCTGCGAAACCGTTTGGTGGGATACGCGAAGAGCAGGCCACCAATGATGGAGAGGGGAATCCCCCACGGCTGGTGCAGGTGGTAGAGGCCCATCAGCACGCCGTTGGCGGCCCAGTCCGCCCGGCCGAAGACGCCGCTCATGCGGGGCAGCAGCAGCCCGCGAAACAGCAGTTCCTCGCCGAGCACGGTGTTGAACAGCAGCATCACCAGGATCAGTACGAACAGGGCCCAGTCGCCGCGTATCAGGTCCTGGCCGGAGGGCGAGGAGAGGATCTCCCCGAAGTCGCGGTTAGACGGTGCGGGCAGGCCGGACGTGGCGAACTGGCGCGCGACGAGGACGAGGATGAACGGTACGGTCCACCACCAGAGCCGGCCCCCGCGCCGTCCTTTGTGGTCGGAGGGGGCGCGAAGCCACAGGGCCTCGCGCACCACGCTCCACCGGAGGCTGCCCTGCTCCTTCCCGACGAGCAGCAGGACGAGCACGAACTGCCAGATGAGCCCGGCGGTGAGGGCGATGATGAGGGTCACCGCGAACCGGTTCGCGGTCGGGTCCGGGCCGGCCGCCGCCGGGGCCACCACCCAGGCGAGCAGCGCCATGGGTGCGGCCGCGGCGGCCCACACGGCGAGCACCCGTGCCAACGAGTACTGCGGTATCGCCCGGGTTGTGTGGCCAGCGTTGATGGTCGAGGGCATGCGTCGACGGTGTCAGAGGCATTCGCCAACCTCGACCCAGCCAGCCGGTCAGTCACCGGTAGGGGTATCCCTACCAGCCCTCTCCAGTCGTTGCGAGCAACGGGGCGAGTGCTCCTCATCCAACTCCTCGACCTGCCGGTCGGCGGTGCTCAAATAGCCCTCACCACGGCGTCGAACTCGTCGCCGGTCAAGTTCGTATGACCGTGGCCGCAGCCAGCCACTCCCTTGACCATCCGCACATCGGCCAGACCCGTACACTGCTGGACGGCCGCTGCTGCGATCGGCGTCGGGTGTGGCCCCGAGCCGCACCCAACTCCGACAGCACGCTGTGGTCGAAGCCCGGATCCTCCAGCGCCAGGCCGAGCGCGTACTTCCAGGACAGGTTCTCCCGGACCTCGTCCGCGGCCTGCCGGTCGGTGAGGTTCGTGGCCTTCTGCAGCACCGTGACCA
>NZ_JBSFUU010000109.1:0-26691 GCF_053591955.1 Streptomyces sp. NPDC002845
CCAACTGCCTCCGCCTCGCCGCCCCCACCCCCACCGGCCCCATCCACCTCCAAGAAAGCGACACCCCCGACATCACCCTCACCACCACCCCCACCGCCCTCGCCGCCCTCATACGAACTCTCGCCCCAAACTCACACGTTCGTATGACGTGACCCGATTCGCCCTCGCGCGAAGAGCACCCTGCGCACCGTCAGACAGCTACGCGCATGAGGGCGGTGGAGTGGGCTTTCGCCGGCGTCCCGCCCGGGTCGGGGTCAGGCATGGTCAGGGGGCCGTACGCTGGCCCGGCAACCCGGGCAGACTTCGGGCCTGCCCGCAATGATGCACGAGCGCCCCCCAGGAGATGCGGCCCGCCGCAGTGGGGGCCAGAAAGGGCACGACCGCGCGTCGACCGTGGTTTCCTGCCCGCTCACCCGGCGCCTGCGCTCTGCGCCAGGCACCGGATGTGCCCGTCGCGCAGTCCGTAGTAGACCAGGGTGAGCAGCTTGCGGGCCGCGGCGACCTTGCCGATGTTGCGGGCGGCGCTGCCACGGCGCTCGACGATCCGGTCGCGGACCTCGCGCATGCCACCCGCGCTGGCCGAGGACCGCTGGATGGCCTCGATCGCCGCCCAGCGCAGCAGCCTGGAACCCTGCTTGGTGATCCGGCCGCGGGACACCTTGACATCGGACTCGCGGTGCCGCGGGGTCAGCCCGGCCCAGGAACACAGCTGCTCCGGCCGCTGGAACCGGGTGACATCGCCGATCTCGGCGATGAACACCGCCGCCAGCACCGGACCAACCCCGGGGATGGCCTGGATGGCGTGGTGGCCGGCGTTCCCACTCAGGGTGTCGGCGATGTGGGCGTCCAGACGCGCGATCTCCGTGTCGAGCATGCCGGTGATCCGGCGCAGCGAACCGATCCGGGAGCGGTACGGGGCGTCCAACTGCAAGGAGTCCAGCAGCGTGGTCCCCGCCGCACCGAACAGATCGCTCATCTCGACCCGGCCGCCGCATTTGCCCAGCACCGCGTAGGTCTGGTTCTTGCAGCCGGTCCGCATCCCGACCAGGTGATGGCGATAGCGCACCAGTTCCCGCAACCCGCGAGTGGCCCGGTCGGCGATCCACGCCTCGGGCAGTCGGCCCAGCCGGAGCAGGTCGGCCAGGTCGTGGGCGTCGCGCTCGTCGTTCTTCACCCGGCGCAGGCTGAACATCTTCACCCCCAGCGGATGGGCCAGATGCACCTCGGCGCCGTGGTCGACCAGCGCGTCAACCGCTCAGTACCACCCGTAGGTTGCCTCGATCGCCACCCGCGGATGCTCACCCGCGCCAACGAGTTGAGCGAGCAGATGCGGCACGTCATTGGCAAACCGCACGGCCCGCCCCGCTTGCTGCCCATCGGCCGCCAGCCGGACCAGCACACTGCGACGCCGATGCAGATCGATCCCGATCACCGGGCGGTCATCGACCGGTGTACTCATCAGGGCCTCCTGACCTCCCAGAACGGGAGAACGAGCCAGATGTGGCAACCACAGCGTCGTCCGCACCCGGCCGGAACGGAAGGCACCGCTCCTACATCGCATCAGGGATGACGCTGCAACCTCAGCGTCAAAGCCCCGCCAGCGTCCTTGCTGACGGGGCTTTGACGGTTCAGCGCGCCGCTAGAGTTCCCAGTTGCTAAGCGCGGCAACCTCTTCGATGGAAGGCGCCAGCCTCGCGCCAAATTCGGTCGATGATGCCTGGATTTGATTCACAGATGAGGCGCAGGGCACGCCTTGACTAGAAGCTGCTGCCTCGCGAGCTAGAAGATCAATTACTTCACGCTCTGCACCGATCTCCATTTGAACAAGAGGCCCCGCCGGAGCGATGGGGTCGCCATATCTCACAATCACAGGCTTCTCTCCCCCCACCTTGAAGTCGAGCATGGAGAGCAACGATCTGATGGTGTTGATAGCCATCTCGGTCTTTGCGGCAGACGGCCTCAATGAAACCGCGAGAGCGTTTCCGACCAACGCCACGGATTGAGCCACATAGAACTCAGGTCGAGAGGAATCATCCTCGCCATCCTGAGATTCCATCTCCAGCTCATCCAGCGCCTCAGCACACTCATCCTGAGTGGAATCTCCAGCAGCAGCCGCCCAGACAAGCCCGAGCGAGGCATCGACCCACTCAGACTGCTCCGAGCCACCGAGGGCTCGACAGAAGGCGGCACCTCGCTCCGCCGCTGCGGCACAGATCAGCACCAGTTCAGAGTCCGAAGCGTTCGAAATTGCCTGCAGTTCCGGCGAAATCGTCATGTTCCTCTAGTCTCCAGTGGCCCAGAAGATCGTGAATGGTGAGTTCTGTGCGGCATGACCACGTATCCCCGCACCTCCCACTCTTACTCCGCGAACATTCAGCATGGGTGAACAGATGGCGACGCAGAAGTTTCTCGACGCTGCACCAAATACGGCATGCTCATTGGGACCCAAACTGCTAAGAATCCCTTGTTCTGCGTGCCCAGCGGCCTGCACGAACTCTTCTCCCGGTCGAAGTGTCCAGCCAGAAGGCATAGCGCCACCGCCGTTGATTCCGATGCGAGTGGTGAATGCCTTCGTTTTTGAGTTGAAGACACCAATTACGGCCGTGGTGCCCTTCACGTCGGCCATGAAGTAGTCATTGCGGGATGCCTGCAACTCGTCCGCACGGCCGAGAGCGAGCATTGCATCATCTTCAGTTGCAACGCCAGGACCACAGTTGTGAACCAGGACCGGCGTGGCGCCCGCGAGCACATGGTACGTGTGGAGGTCGCTGACGGTGAGGTTGTGGACCGTGGCCTGGAGGGCTGTCCAGCGCTGGACGGCGGTGATCTGGACATGGGTGCCGGCGCCGGTGCGGAGCCACTGGCCGGCTGTCAGGTCGGTGGCGTCGATCCACTGGCCGAGTTCCGGGACCCAGAAGGGGTGGCCGTCGGTCGCGGTGACCTCGGCCGTCTGCGTGCCCTTCTTACCGTCGGTGTCGATGGTGACCTTGACCAGGCGCTTGACGCCCTGCCCCTTGATCTCGGCGGTGACCGTCTCCGCGCGGGTTTCGCCCGTTTCCGGGTCGGTGGCCAGGACCTGGTCACCGGCCTTGACGTCCTTGATCGGCTTCGTGGAGCCGTCGGCCATCAGCACACGCGTGTCCGGCGTGAAGCTGTTGGCCGTGCAGCTGTCGCCGCTGCCTCCACCCGAGTCGGAGCCACCCCCGCCGCCGCTGTCGTCCCTGCCCGACCCGCCCCGCGAGCCCCCCGACTTGCCCTCCGCCCGCCCGCCACCGGACGAGCCCTTGGACTGGGCGCTCGCGCGGGCCTTCACTTGCGGCGCGTTACCCCTGGCGCCCTTGGAACCCGTATGGCTCTTCTTCTTCGCCGCCTCCGCAGCCGCCTTGGCCGCCGCTCTGGCCTTCCGCTTCGCCTCCGCCGCAGCCTCCTGCGCGGCCTTCTTCGCCTTGATCAGCGCCGCCTTCGCCGACCGGGCCGCCTTCAGCCCCGCCTCCGCGACCGCCTTCGCCGTCCGCCACGCCTTGACCGCGCTCAGCGTCGCCTCGAAGGCCCGCCACATCTTCTTGCCCTTGGAGAAGATGCTCGTCCACGGGATCGCGTCCATCAGCAGGCTGCCGCACGCCCACAGGTCCCCCTGGGAGAAGCAGCCGACCACGTCGTTCCAGCCGATGAACTCCTTGAACACCGCCCAGCCGGTCGCCAGGATCACATCACCCATCGACACCGACAACGTCCGCTGATACTCCGCGATCTGCCTCTCCAGCGCCGCGATCGACGCATCGAAACTCGACGCCGTCGACGTCAGCCCGCTCGGATCGGCGTGGGTGACCGGGCTGTTGTTCGCATACGAATAGCCGTTCGCCTGGAGCGGATCGCTCTGGTCCAGTACCGGGTCCGCCGAGACGAAACGGCCCGTCGCCGGGTCGTACTCCCGCGCCCCCAGATGCACCAGACCCGACGCCGAATCGTCATCACCCGTCGCGAACGCCGTACGCGCACGCGGCGCCAAGTTCGCCGCCCGGTCCTCACCCCACGGGTCCTTCTTCGTGACACGGACCGTCTGGCCACCCGACAGACGCACCTCCGCCAGCGGAGTACCGTTGTGGTCCACCGCCTGGGCGAAGACATGCTCACTGGTGCCGCCCGAGGAACTCGCCTCGCGGTAACGCACCACCGCCGGAGCACCCGCGTGACCGTAGGAACGCTCCGCCGAACGCACCTTCCCCGCCACCGTCACCGACACCGTCGTGTCCGGCAGATGCAGCACCGCACCCGCACCCGAACGCTCCAACAGCCGGTTCCCCATCGCGTCGTAGACGTACGCCGTCTCCGACGCCGGCCTCCACACCTGGCCCGCCGCACTCGCGTCGCACGCCGCCAGTACCAGGTCGGTGCCGACCGCCGTCGCCGGGGCCGCCAGGCACAGACCCGTCGCCGCGTGCTCGACCTGCCCCGTGCTCAAGGTCTGCCAGCGCTGCGCGGACACCGCCGAGTCACAGGCCTGGATCTGGACGGCCACCCCGGCCCCGGTGCCGTTCGGCTGCGCGCAGCGGCCCGCGATCACCAGTTGCCCTACCGTCGCGTCCTCGGCCGTGCCGTCGTTGTCGGCGTCGGCGGCCTGGAGGCGGAAGTTCTGCGCCTTGGTGCTGTTGCACACCCAGATCTGCAGGGCGGTGCCCGCGGCCGGGTCGGCGCCGGAGAGGTCCAGGCACATGTCGGCCACGCCGGTCCACGCACCCGAGCCGTCCGGACCGAACCCGGTGACCGACTCGACCTTGCCGTCCCACGTCCATGTCAGGGACTGGCCCGCGTCCCCGCCCGACGTACGGGCCGTCAGGTTGCCCGCGGCGTCGTAGGTCTGCGTGGAACGGGACTTCACCGTCGCCCCGGCCGCCGTGGTGGAGGTGGTGGTGTACGAGGTCAGAGTGTGCGGCTGGTCGATCTTCTCGGAGGCGGTGTCACCGGTGCCGTACGCGTACTCGGTGACGACGTCTCCGGACGTGTCGCGCGTCCCCGAGGTGAACGTCGGGTCGGCCTTGTGGACCGTCTTCGTCGTGCGGTTGCCCAGGGCGTCGTAGGTGTACGACTTCCAGTAGCCGTCACCGTTGGAGGAGACGTTGACCGTTCCGTCGGCGTACACCGGCTCGGCCGCACTCTTGCCGGCGGCGGCGCAGGTCGCACCGCCCGGCGTCGTCCACGCCCTCGTCAGCTGGCCCAGCCCGTCGTACGTGAAGCACTGCCGGTCGGTGGCGTTCGTGCCGATCTTGTCGCCGATGGACAGGATGTTGCCCGAGGGGTCGTAGGCGTAGGAGCGGCGGCTGACCGTGTGGGCGGGGACGACGTTCGTGTCACCCGCGTTCTCCCGGACCAGCTTGCTGGTCAGCAGTTCGCCGGTGGACTCGTCGAAGGTGCTGTCCTGCCACAGCCGGTGGCCCTGCTCGCCGACGGTGGAGCGCAGTGCCTGCCCGTAGGGCGAGTAGTCGGTCTCGGCGACGTACCAGTCCCGGCCGGAGACGGTGACCGGGAGTCCGGCCTCGTTGTAGCGGGTGATCACGGACTCGGCGCTCAGGCCGCCGGCTGCCGGGGTGGTGTATTTCTCCAGCTGACCGTCGTCGTTGTAGGTGTAGTTGTACGTGTACCTGGTGAGGAAGCCGTCGGCGGTCGTGCCCGTGGTCGTGCCGTCGGGCAGCTCCAGCGTCATCGACGTCGGCTGGTAGTCGGCCGTGTACCCGGCGATCGAGGTGGTGTAGGCCTGCCCGTCGGTGTGGCGGGTGGCCGAGGCGAGCTGGCCCTTGCCGCCGGGTGCGGAGTCGTAGCCGTACGACTGGACGGTGGTGCCCCAGACAGCGCCCTTCGGGGTGACCTTGACCTCTGCCACCCGCGAGTAGCGCTCGTAGCTGTAGGAGACCTTCTGCCCGAGGGCGTCGGTGGCGCTGTCGACCCGGCCGTAGGCGTCGTACGTGGTGTGTGTGCCACCGGTGTCGGGGTCGGTGGTGTCGGTGACCCGGCCGAGAGCGTCGTAGTCCCAGGTGCGGGTGTGGCCGGCCTCGTCGGTGCTGGTGACCAGGTCGCCCCGGGCGTCGTACTTGTAACGGGTGCTGATCTCCCCGGCGGCGCTCAGGGACGAGTCGCTGAAGGTGTCCTGGCGGACCGTCCGGCCCAGTGCGTCCGTCCACACGCGTGAGGCCGGGGTGCCCTTCGGCTGGCGGACGACTGTGTAGTCGAGGCCGTACTGGTAGCGGGTGCGGCGGTCGGTGGTCTTCACCATCTCGTTGCCGTCCGCGTACTCCAGGCCGGTCTGCGGGAACGAGTGGTGGACCGGCGTGACGGTGAGGACGCGGCCCAGGCCGTCGTACGTGTAGGTGGTGGCGTTGGGGATGAGCGACTCGGAGGCGGGGACGACCAGCTTGGTCTGCGGGTCGCCCTCCATGTAGTACGCGTTCCGGGTGAAGCGCACCTGCCCGCTCGCGTTGTGGAAGGTGTCGGTGACCAGGCGGCCGTCGCCCACCGCCGGCGTCTGGGACTGCCGCTCCCGCCCCAGACCGTCGTAGATCGTGGTGGACGCCTGGTAGACGCCGTCCTTCTTGGTCTTGCTCGGGTTCTCCGCGAGCGACTTGGTGACCACGGACACCGGCTGCTGGGCGGTGTTGTACGAGTAGCGCACGGTGGGGTCGTCGGCGGGGGACTGGGTGGGGTCCCAGGCGGCGGTGGTGCGGCCGAGCGGGTCGTAGGTGTAGGAGGTGGTACGGCCGTTGGCGTCGGACGAGGTCAGGGTGGAGCCTCGGCCGGGCTCGACGGTGGTGACGGTGGTGAAGCCGGTCTCCACGCCGTCGACGACCTTGCTGCCCTGCACCGTCTCGATCTCGTAGACCTGGCCGGAGGACGGCGTGTAGGCGGTCTTGTTGACCAGCCCCGTGGTGTCGGTGACCTTCGTGACCCGGCCGTACTCGTCGTACACGGTCCGCGACTCGGGGTCGGCCGTGCTCCATCCCGTACCGGCACCGGTCGGCAGCAGCGTCTTGGTGACCTGGCCCTTGGTGGGCGTGGCGGTGTGATCGGTAGCGCCGTCGTAGAAGACACGCGAGCCGGAGACCAGCGACGAGGCCGTCCCCGCCGCCGGCTCGGCGGAGCAGGCGGAGGTGCCGGTGGTGGTCGCGGTCTGGGCGACCAGGCCGACCAGGTAGATGTCCTGGCCGGTGTTGTGCACGTACGAGGTGCGGGTACACGACTCGTCGCCGGTGACCGAATCGTCGCCGTACTCCCTCACCACCGTCGGCAGACCGTAGGTGTCGTAGTCGGTCTGCGTCTTCACCGTGCGCAGGGGCGACTTGTCGTCGCCCGTGCCCGAGGACTTGGTGATGGTCTTGACCGTGTTGAGGGTGACGCGTTCGGAGACCACGTCCGGGCCGTCGGTGCGGTTGCGGGTGGCCAGGCGCACCGGGGCGTTGGGGATGTTGACGGTGCGGGATATCCAGCCGGTGGTCGTGTTGCTCTCGCTCGGGTAGGTCAGGGACTCGGCGACCATGCCCGCGTACGCCTGCCGGTCGGCCTTGATGGTCGCGCCGGTGACGTCGGTGAGCGTGATGGAGCGTTTGACGTCGTCGTCCGGCGTGGGGGTTTCGTCCTCGAGGACGTCGTCGCTCATGCCGCGGAAGTAGCGGGTGACCGTCTTGGAGGCGACGCTGCCCGTGGCGGAATCCGTGACGCCGGAGATCGTGGTGATGAGCGGGTAGCCGCGCCACTGGTCCCAGGTGCGGGTCTTGGGGCGGGAGAACTCCGCCTGGTTCTTGGCCCACAGCGCCCCGTCGACGGGGTCGCCCGAGGTGGCGTACTTGTATGTCGTCGTCAGATCCTCCGCGTCCGCCAGCCGCGGGTACTCGGTGATCTTCTCCACGACGTACTTGTGGAACCAGGAGTCGTGCGTGTCGGTCAGCTCGCCGTCCGCGTGCCAGTGGACGGGGTAGCAGCGCAGGTGGTTCTTGTCCAGCGGGGGGAAGCCCGTGCCGGTGGCGCACGCTCCCTCGGGCGCCATGTAGTCGACGTGGGTACGCCCGCCGTACTCGGAGACCACGTCCTGGATGCGCAGCCGGGCGAACAGCGGATCAGTGTCGCCCGAGCCCTCCCGGACGCGGTTGGGCAGGGGATCCTGGTTGTGGCTGAACGAGACGGGGTTGAGGCGCGCGGTCGTGCCGTCCACCGCGTAACCGGTCCGGGTGATGGACTTCAGCCACAGCGCGGTGTACTGACCGGTCAGACTCCAGGGGAAGGACTGCGTCAGGTTCCAGGAGTCCACCTTCGACAGCGGGGTCGTGGTGTACGTCCCGTCCTCGATGCCGCACGCGTGCCGGTCGCCCGACTCGTCCGCCGAGTTGTACTCGGTGAGCAGCACCCCCTGCTCACGCTGGGCGCACGCGGTGACCTTGGCCAGGCGCTTGCGCGACCAGAAGGTCGGTGCGTACGTCGCGCACTTCGCGCCGGCCTTGCAGGCGAGGTCGGCGGGGGTGTCGAACCAGGGCCGGGTGAGGTGGGACTGCTTGGAGTCGAAGTTGGCCTTCGTGCAGTTCACGTTGAGGGCGGGGTCGTAGAAGCAGCGTTCGGCGGTCGTGAAGACCATGCGGCCCAGCGGTTCGGCGGTGTACAGGGTGCCGGCGCGCTGTCCGTAGTCGATGCGGGTGAGGTAGCCGGCCCGGTCGTAGGAGACAGCCGAGGCCTCCTTGTTGTTCTGGGCGTAGGCGTTGGTCTCCTTCTCCCACCACAGGGACATCGCGTTGCCGGTCAGGTCGACGACGTAGTCGAGCTGGAAGCGCCAGCCCTGGTCGCAGAAGGAGTTCTTGAACTCGGTGGCGTGGCAGGGGTCGGTGCTGTGGTTGCCGGCGACCGGCACGGTCAGTACCGACTTGGTCTCGTCCTTGCCCGAGGACCAGCCGGGCAGGCGGTTGAGGCCGAAGTAGTACTGCGTGCCGTCGCTGGTGGTGACGCGCCAGAACTCGCCGTCGTTGTCGCCGTTGCCCGAGGCGTGGGTCACGCCGAGGATGCGCTTGTAGTCGGCGGAGTCGAGCTGCTCGATACGCGTGTTGTCGCCGCGGGCGCTCTTCCACTGCCCGGTGGTGTCGTCGCGTACCAGCTCGGTGGTGGTGCCGTTGAGGGAGAGCGTGGCGTTGTCCGTGCCCCAGCACTGGTCGCCGGTGAAGTGGCCCTTGTTGTTGGCGTCGGCGGTGTCGGCCGCGCAGCCCACGTAGGTGCGGGTGATGGAGCCGGGGTGGTAGTCCCAGCCCTCGCCGATCCAGGAGACCTGGTTGTTCGTGGCGGACGTACGCCCGTCGGAGGTCTGTGAGTTGTAGCTGAGGGTGACGTTCGGGGACGGGCCCGCGGGGACCTGCGGCCCGGCCATCGTGTACGCGTAGGTGAAGGCACCGGAGGAGCCGCCCGCGGACCAGGATCCGGCGGAGACCAGCGGGGTGGCCGCGAAGTCGCCACCGGAGCCCGCCCCGTAGGAGGTACCCACCATCAGCGCGCCGCCGGAGGAGCCGGCGATCTGCTGCACACGCGTTGCCGCTCGGCTCTCGCGCCACAGCGCCGGGCTCACCGAACCCGTGCTCGTGCTCGCGGCGGTCGTTGTCCCGCCGGTTGAGGCGCTCGACACCGCCGCCAGGTCGGCGGTGTCCAGGGTCACGTTGAGGTGGGTCTCCGGCACCTCTGCGGTCGTCGGGGCGACCGCCTCGGCGGGCTCGTCGGTGGCGGGGTCCTCGCCGGGATCCGCCTGGGAGCCGGAGCTGTCGCCGGTGTCGAGGGGCACGGTCACCGTGGCGCCGGTGCGCTCGACCTCCGTGGTCACGGGGACGCCCTGCGAGCACTCCTCCAACTCGGGCGTGGTGGCGTAGCACGCGGGCATGAGTGCGAAGGAGAGCCGGTCGAGCCACTGGGCGCTGTACGTCTCGGCGAAGCGGGTGGCGTCGATGGAGACGACGGCCGCGCCGGTCGCGGTGTCGGGGGCGTCGACGCCGAGCATCAGGCCCTGGGCGCCGCCGGCCACCGCCTCGGTCTCGGAGGAGACCGCGACGCTCCATTGGCCCTCAAGTGCGTCGGCCTGCTCGGTCGTGGCGTCCTCGGGTGCGCCGACGCTGACGCTCACCGTGCCGTCGGCCGAGGAGGCGACCTGGGTCGCGGCGCCCGCGGTCAGGCCGTCGACCGTCTGGGTGCCGGAGGCCTCCGGCACCTCGGCCACCGCCGCCGGGTCGTATTCCTGCTTGGGCTCGGTCGAGAAGTCGCCGTCGAGTTGTTCCAGTTCGTCGGTCAGTTTCGCGTCGACAGGGACAGCATCCGTCTCCTGCAGATCGTCGAGCTCGACCCCCGTGGTGCGGACGTCGTCGGGACCGAACGCCTCGGCGCCGGGCAGCAGCGTGACGTTGAGGGCGAGGAGGAGAGCGGAGACGACACCGAACCGCGCGCGGCGGCGTATCAGGCACTCACGTGGCGTTCTGTGTGCCAGCCGACCTCTGCCGCACCACGACAGCACCCTCCGCATGGCCAACCGACCCTTCCCGAGTCACAGACCATCAGAAGTGTTCGGACCGATGGCAAATGGTGATCAATACAGGGAGGAAACTGAGGCCTCGTGAAGATTCACGTCAAGATTCAATAAGTTTGTGTTGCCTATGTCACTTCGGAAAAGATGACAAGACCACGCAAAGAAGCGCACGGTGCCTGTGTCGCTCCCGTCCCTCCCACTCCCTTGCGTCCCAAGGGTGTTGATCTCACCGCTGTGACCTGCCCATACTCCAACCGCCCATCCGGCGCGTCGCGCTCGCACGGCCTGTCGCCGAGCCCGAGGGCGATCCCGAAGAGCCACGCCGCAGCGGCACCGCCGCGACGCGGCCCATCCCGTTGGAGTAGGGCCTTGAGCGACCTCGACAGAGCCGCCGGACCAAGCGAGGCGGTCCCCGAAGCGATTCCGCCCGGCAGACGGAGCCGACGGCGCCGTCGGCGTGTCCTCGCCGCCGCACTCGCGTTGGCGCTGCTCGCCGGCGGTGGCGCGGTCCTGGCGCTGCGGGACGACAACCCGTCCAAAGCGTCGCCCGAGGCCGGTGCCCAGTCGGGGCGTGGCAGCGGGCCGAGTGCCGAGAACACGGCCCAGCGTCAGGCCCGCAAGACCGGCAAGCGGGTCGAAGTGGCCTCACTGACCGACGAGTTCTCCACGACGTACGCCAATCCCGACGGCACCTTCACCTATACGGCTTCCGTTCAGGCCCAGCGGGCGAGGAATGCCGAGGGGAAGTGGGCGCCGGTCGACACCTCCCTGCGACGCCAGGACGCGGGCTGGTCCACTGTCAACAGCCCCTATCCCGTGACCTTCGCCGCCGGGGACCCCGGTCACACCCCGGCCACACCGGCTCGGGCGAACAGCACGCGTTCCTCCGTCACCACTGTCCGGGCCGTCGCCTACCGGCCCGCGGTCCGGGCAGTCGGCCAGGACTCCTCCTCATGGACCCCGCTGCTGTCGATGACGGCCGAGGGCCATGACGTCCAGGTCGAGTGGCCGGGAACCGTACCCGAGCCGGTGATCGACGGCGACCGCGCCCTGTACGAGGGCGTGCTCCCCGACGTGGACCTGCTGCTGACCGCGCGGGACACCGGCTTCTCCCTCGTCCTCGTCGTCCACACGCCTGAAGCCGCCGCCGAGTTGACCACGACCCCGCCGCGCTATCGCTTCACCTCGCCCACGCTCTCCTTCTCCCTAGACCCCGCCACCGAGGTGCTGGTGGGCAAGGACAGCGGGGGCAACGAACTCGTCGTCGCCCCCACCCCCTTCCTGTGGGACTCGGCGGGCACGCACGACGAGGACACCCCGGCGGCCGATCCGGATGCCGCCACGGGCACGAACGAGGACCCCGAGGTCGTCGAAGGGGGCACCGGGGCCGGAGACGGCGCGGCGGGCACCGAGGAATCCGGCAGCGACACGGCGGACGAGGGGGATTCCGGTGGCGACCCTGAGGAGTCCCCGCAGGACGCCGACCCCGTCGCCCACGCCGTCCCCGCCACCACCAGCGAGACACTCACCCTGCCCGGCGTGAACGGTCCGGGCGACGGGGCCCACGCCGCCACCGCCGCCGCCTCGCTGAGCGACGGCAGCATCCTGACCATCACCCCACCGAACGGCTACCTCACCGACACCGAGGAACTCACCTACCCCCTGTTCCTCGACCCCTCCACCACCGGCATCCGGGCCAACTGGACCACCGTCTACAAGAAGTACCCGAACTCCAGCTTCTACGACGGCGCCAACTACAACGAGGACACCAAGGAGGCCCGCGTCGGCTTCGAGCGGGACACCTGGGGAACCGCCCGGTCCTTCTTCCGCTTCGCGCTCAAGGACTCTCTCAAGGGCGCGATCGTCTCCAGCGCCACCATGAAGATCCTGGAGACCCACTCCTGGTCGTGCAGCAAACGCACGGTGCAGGTGTGGCGCACCGGCTCCTTCTCCTCCGGCACCACCTGGAACAAACAGCCCAACTGGGCCAGGAAGATCACCTCGAAGTCCTTCGCCTACGGCTGGAAGTCCAGCAGTTCCTGCCCCGACGCGTACGTGAACTTCACGGTCACCTCGCTGGTCCAGGACGCCGCCGACGGGGGCTGGGGCTCCTTCAACCTGGGCCTGGTGGCGTCCACTTCAACCTCCGCTCCCACCACCGCCGCGAGCGCTCTGGAGACGGACACGTACTCCTGGAAGAAGTTCAGGGCCGAGGGCACGGGGTCCCCCGAGGTGTCCATCACCTACAACCGCAAGCCCAACACCCCGTACTCCGTCGCCATGAGCCCCGGCTCCTGCGACACCAGCGAGTCGCCCTACATCACCCTCGGCAAGACCACGCCCACCATCAGCGCCAAGGCCACCGACCCCGACGGCGACCTCAAGCAGCTCGAGTTCCAGGTGTGGCGCCAAGGACACTTCGACGCCACCGTGAAGATCCATGTCGACCCGGTCGTGGGCGGCGAGACCGGTTCGGTCCAACTCACCGGCCTGACCAACGGCTCCACGTACACGTGGCGGGTGCGCGCACGTGACTCCAGCACCGCCACCGGCGTCGTCAGCGACTGGGCGCCCACCAGCGGCACCGGCTACTGCCACTTCACCTACGACACCGACCTCCCCGACTCCCCCGCGCCGGTCATCTCGACGGCCTTCCCCGCCGACACCGACGACAACAACATCGGCGAGGTCTGGTCCACAGTTCCCTTCGGCACCAGCGGGGACTTCACCTTCGCGGTCGGTAACTCCACGGAGACCGACATCGTGAAGTTCGTCTACTCCATCAATTCCACGAACTACGCCGGCTACGTCTGCGCCAACGGCAGGCAGGGCACCACCGGCGGCTCCACGGTCTCCTGCACCACCCCCGTCAAATCGGTCACCGCCACGGGGATCAACCCCCCTGCCGCAGGCCCCAACACGCTCTACGTCAAGGCCGTGGACGCGGCGGGCAACATCTCCCCCACCCCCACCAAGCACTTCTTCTACGTCAGACCACGCCCCAAGCCCGACGGCCCCGGCGACCTCACCGGCGACGGCACCGCCGACTTCGGGCACATCACGACCCTCGGAAACTTCTTCATTCGTCCGGTGTCCCGGAACGGCACGTGGCTCGGCAACTCCTGGGCCCTGCACAAGAACAAGTCACCGCTGAAGGGCAGCGGCACCGCCCCTCACATCTGGGACGGCGAGGGCACGTACGCCCTGGTGACCCACAACGGCGACTTCCTCCTCGGGGACGGCGTCACCGACTGGGTGATCCGGACCCCGGACGGCAGGCTCTTCATCTACCCCGGTGACGGCTACGGCACCCTCGACGTCACCCGGCGCGTGGAGGTACGGCTGCCGGCCAACGCCCCGTCCCCCGCCACCTTCAGCGAGATCAAGTCGGCAGGCGACATCACCGGCGACGGCCAGCCCGAGCTCTTCGTCGCCGGCGGCGACGGCGGCAAGGAGCTGTGGGTCCTCACCGGGTACAGCGGCGGCACCTTCTCCACCGCCACGCGGATGACCACCGACTCCTGGGCCACCCGGGACTTCGTGGCCATCGCCGACTACAACGGCGACGGCGCGGCCGACATGACCTTCCGTACCGCCACGGGCAACATACAGCTGCGCAAGGGCATCCTCGACAGCGACGGCGTGGGCACGGTCCTCAACAGCCTGGGGCAGTCCGGATGGAGCCTGGACGGTGACGACCCGTACGTTCCCTCCGGCACCATGAAGCCCGGCGCTTTCCCCCTGCTCTACGGCAGCCCCGACGTCACCGGCGACGGCATCCCCGACGTCTGGGCAACCAACAGCGCCGGAGCTCTGCTGCTGTACAAGGGCGGCGCCACCACCCTCGGCAGCGCCACCACGGTGCACTCCGGCGGGTGGGGGAACGTGAAGCAGCTGGGCTGACAGCCGACGGCCGACGGCCCGAAGAACTGCTGGGGTGCCTCTCCCGCCGATCCGGGGGAGAGGCACCCCAGCAGCGTTGCGAGCAGGGTCAGACAGTGACGCCCTTGGTCCGCAGGAAGGCGACGGGGTCCACGGCGGACCCGTAATTCGGGGTCGTACGGATCTCGAAGTGCAGGTGCGGCCCGCTGGAGTTCCCGGTGTTGCCGGAGAGGGCTATCTGCTGCCCGGTGGCGACGACCTGCCCCACCTTGACGTTGACGCGCGAGAGGTGGGCGTACTGGGAGTAGGTGCCGTTGCCGTGCTTGATGACGACGGCGTTGCCGTACGCGGGACCGTCCCCCGCCCCGTTGCCGCCGGCCTTGACGACGGTCCCGCCGTGCGCGGCGACGACCTTGGTCCCGCTCTTGACGGCGAAGTCCTGGCCGCTGTGCGTGGACGACCACATGTTCCCGGCCTGCGCGTAGCTCGCGGTGAGCGTGTACCCCTTGCACGGGCTGACCCAGGAGGCGGCCTTCTTGGCGGCGGCGTTCTGCCCGGTGTCGGCGGCGGCCGCGACCCCGACCCCGACCCCACCCACGACCGAGACCCCCAGCCCGACGGCCAGCACGGCCGCACGCGCACGGAGCAGGGACGTACGGGAAAGACGGGAATGACGGGAATGACGGGAGCGAACACGCTTCGACATGGGGGCCTCACGGGGAAGGGGAGGGGAAGGCGGAGGGGACAGAAAAACCACCCGGCGCCAGCACGAGCGCCGGATGGGCAGACCCCTTGGTACCCCCGCCTCCCGTCGACCCCAAAACCTGTGATCTACGATGGAAGGTCGTACTCACCCAGAAAAGCACCTACTCCTTGACAGACGCTCCCAATAACCGCCTGTCAGCCGCACAATGCCGCATACTCGCCGTCGCCGCAGGATGAAAAGTCCCTTTTGCTCGCATCCCTCCTTCTACTATTCCGCCTAGTAACGGACAAATCACCTGTGCGGCATGTCACCGGCCTCCGAGGTCAATGCATCCTGAATGTGACGGGGGTTACCGTGCTGGCCTGCTCGGCGTGCAAGGGGGAGCCGAATGAAACCGACGGGGCTGGGAGCCGGACTGGTGTCGACCGTGGTCCGGCCGCTGATCAAGAAGCTGTTCGTGCCGGAGGGCGCGGGCGTCGGCCCGGCGGACCGGCCGATACCGATCTCGTCGTACGTCTCCTTCAGGGGCGACAAACGCACCTTCACCGAAACCGACCTGCGCGAACTGGCCGCCGAACTGGTCAGGCAGGCCCTGCGCGCAGGTGGGCGCCCCATCCCGGCGGACGAGGAGGGGGCCGTCGCCGACGCCCTCGCCATCACCCTGCACACCCTCGGCGACCTGGACCTGACGGACGCGGAGGCCGTGGCCCTCGGTCACCAAGCCCTCGCGGCTCGCCTCCGCAGCGCGAGCGGCCGCCCGGAGCGGTATCTGCCGCGTGGCGCGACGGTGCTGTACGAGCGGTTGGTCGACACGGCCTGCCTGCACATCCTGCACCTTTTCACCCAGCGGTCGGCGTTCGTGCCCCGCACGCTGGTGGAGCAGAGCAGGAGCCTGGCGGAACTCATCGCCGAGGTGGACGGGTCGGTCAACCCCGATTGAGCTGAAACCACACCCCCTTCCCCGCCTTTCCCCACCTTCACCTGCGTGACCCCGAACCCCCACCGCACTCCGTGCACGGGCGCCCATGCCAGGGCCCCGATTCACCTGCCCATTCATCCGCCCGCGCCCGTAGCATGGGGGCACGGAGCCGATCGGCGTACGGGGGCCGCACCGGCAGACGAAAGCGGCTGGTCCCGATGAACCTCTGGGATGACACGGGGGGACTCAACCGAGCGTACGAGCGTTTCGTGACGGAGGGCTCGGCGGGGGCGGACGTACGGGTACCCATCCTGAGCTCCTGGCAACGCTCCAGGGCCCTGGGGGTGGTGCCCAACGAGCTGGAGATCCCCTACCAGGAGGCTCCGGCCCAGGAGCACCGCCTGCTCGACGCGGCGAAGCCGGTGCTCGACCGGCTGGAGTCCAGGCTCCGGGGAGGCCACGTCAGCGTCATCCTCACGGACGGGCAGGGCTGGGTGCTGCAACGGAGAGCCACTTCGCCGGAGCTCGCCAAGGGCCTGGACGCGGTCAGTCTCGCCGTCGGTTTCATGTTCGCCGAGTCCGTCGCGGGCACCAACGGAATCGGCACCGTGCTGGCCGAGCGGCGACCCGCCTACGTCGTGGGCCGTGAGCACTTCGCCGAGTGCATGGCGCCGTTCACCTGCGCGGGCGCTCCGATCCGTGACCCGCTGAGCGGCAAGGTGGAAGGCGTCCTGGACCTGACCTGCCTGCGGCGGGAGTCCAGTCCCGCACTGCTGTCCATGGCCCGCAAGGCCGCCGGGGACATCGAGCAGAGGCTGCTCGAAGGCACCACCAGCCGGGAACAGCAGCTGCTCAGAGCTTTCCTGCGCTCCCGCACGACGGCTCAGCCGTCTGCCGGCGGGGTGCTTCCCGGTGCCGTCGGCGCGTTCACCCTGATCGGCGAGAGCCTCGATCCCGGCGACCGGGCAGTACTGCGCCGGAAATCCGTCGAACTGCTCGCCGCCCCGGAGCGGACCACGACCGAGGTGCCGCTCTCCGACGGCCGCGTGGCCATGCTCAGCTGCCGGGAGGTGAACGATCCGACGGGACGCCCCGGCGCCGCGGTCGAAGCCGTTGTCACCCCCGCCCCCCTACGCTTCCCGACGCTCCCGGCGACGGCCCCGCGGCCCGCGCGGCCCGCCCCGCAGCTCGACCGGGCCCCGGCCTCCGGCCCGGCGGCCGGGGGCGGTGTCGCGGCCGCGACACCGCCCGGGGCAGTCGAGACCGGCCGCGCGGAGGGCCGCGGTGAGTGGCTGCTGATGCTCGGTGAGCCCGGGGTGGGGCGGCTCGCGGTCCAGGCGCGCCGGCGCTTGGAGCTGCTCTGCGACGCCAGCACCCACATCGGCACCACCCTGGACGTGGTCCGGACGGCCGAGGAGCTGGCCGAGATGGCCGTCCCCCAGTTGGCGGACATCGTCGCGGTCGACCTCCTGGCGCCCGTGCTGACCGGCTCGGGCCCGGCCCTGCGGCACGGCGAGCTCCGCCGGGTGGCGCTGCGTGCCGTACAGGAGGGACACCCTCTCGGGTACGCCGTCGGTGACTCCATCCGCTATCCGTCGGCCGCCCCTCAGGCCCGGTGCCTGGCCAGGCGCCAGTCGGTGCTCGAACCGGTGCTGTCCGCCGCCGCGGACTGGCGGGCCCACGACCCGGCGCGTGCCGCGAAGATGCTCGGGGCGGGGATCCACTCGCTGATCGTGGTGCCGATGCAGGCCCGCGGCACACTGCTGGGAGTGGTCGGCTTCTACCGCGCCGAGGAGCACGCCCCGTTCGAGGGAGACGACCTCTACCTCGCCGAGGAGCTGGTCGGCCGCGCCGGGCTGTGCATAGACAACGCCCGGCGCTACACGCGCGAGCACGCCGTCGCCCTCGCCCTGCAGCGCAGCCTGCTGCCCCGGCGACTGCTGACGCACAGCGCCGTCCAGGTGGCGCACCGCTACCTGCCCGCGGAGGCCGGGGTCGGCGGTGACTGGTACGACGTGATCCCGCTCTCCGGCGCCCGGGTGGCGCTCGTGGTCGGCGACGTCGTCGGTCACGGGGTGCAGGCGGCGGCCACCATGGGCCGGCTGCGGACCGCGGTGCACAACTTCGCCGCGCTCGACCTGCCGGCCGACGACCTGCTCTACTGCCTCGACGACCTGGTGGAAGGGCTGGACGCGGACCAGGAGGCGGCGAGCGAGGGCCCCGACAGCTCCGGCGGCTCTGGCGACTCCCTCGACTTCGGCGACCTTGGCGGCTGGAACAACGGTGGCAGCGGCGACCAGGTCGTGGGAGCCACCTGCCTGTACGCCGTCTACGACCCGGTGTCCCGGCGGTGCACCCTGGCCCGGGCGGGGCACCCCCTCCCGGCGCTCGCGCTGCCCGACGGGACCGTGGAGTTCCCCGACGTCCCAGCCGGACCTCCGCTGGGCCTGGGCGGACTGCCCTTCGAGTCCGTCGACCTGGACATCCCCGAGGGCAGCGAGCTGGTCCTCTACAGCGATGGGCTCATCGAGGACCGCGCCCGCGACATCGACGAGGGACTCGCCCTGCTGCAGGACGCCCTGCGCCAGAGGTGCCGTACGCCGGACGAGACGTGCGACAGGGTGCTCAAGGCCCTGCTGCCCGCACACCCCACCGACGACGTCGCCCTGCTCGTGGCCCGCATGCGGGCGCTGGACCCCGGTCTGGTCGCCACCTGGGACCTCGACCCCGAACCCGCGAACGTCTGCCCGACCCGCCTGAAGGTGGCCGAGCAGCTGGGCCGCTGGGGTCTGGAGGAGCTGTCGTTCACCACCGAACTGATCGCGAGCGAACTGCTCACCAACGCGATCCGGCACGCGCGCGGCCCCATCCGGATCCGGCTGCTGCGTGACCGGAACCTGATCTGCGAGGTCTCCGACGGCAGCAGCACCTCCCCCCGGATGCGGCGCGCCGCCACCACCGACGAGGGCGGTCGCGGGCTCTTCCTGGTCGCCCAGCTCGCCGCCCGCTGGGGCACCCGCTACACCGCGGACGGCAAGGTCATCTGGGCCGAGCAGACGCTGCGCGCAGGCCGTGGGAGCCCCCTCGCGTTCGCTCTCTGAGCGGCAACTCGGAGGACGCCGGAGCCTGGACGCACGGGCGGCCGGCGACTGGCGATCTCACAGAACCAGGATCATGATGGCTGTGAGGGCACAAACCGACGCCGGACGGACGGGGGAACGGTCCGGGGTCAGGAGGAGCCGATGACGAGCAACGCAGCGGCTCGGTCCGAGATGCTGAGCGAGCTCGGGCTGGACAAGCAGAACAAGGCGTCGATCGGCCGCCTGCTCGCGACCGGAAACATCGGGCAGGCGACGGAAGAGCCCGACGGCCGCATGAAGGCCGAGATCCGCATCCCGCCTGACCAGCTGGTCTGGGATCCCGCGGTCCTCGTCCTGCCCCACGGCGGCGACATCGACATCGTGCTCTACAACGACGACACGAACACCCATTGCGCGCTCATGCCCAGCAATGGGGACGGCCGATGGATCTGGCTGCCGGTCCATTCCCGAGGAGAGGTCAGCATCAACCTCGACGGTCCCGGCTGCTACTGGTACAGCTCCAACATCGGCAACGACGAGGGGCGCGGTCTGTTCGGCGCGATCGTCACGCGGGGGGATGTTCCCCCGGACGCCCGCCTCGACCGTCCGGCCCAGCCCCGACCGGACTGAGCCGTCCGGATCGAACCGGCCGAACTCCGGCCGGACTGGAGGATTAGCCGATGACGGGATATGTGGAGGCGCCACCGGCCATCAAGCTCTCCGAGGCCAGCGCCATCACCGGCGGCGGCGCACCGCGCGTGGCCGTGAACGTCACCTGGGAACGCCTTCTCGCGGCGTCCTCGGAACCGCACAACTGGCTCACCTACTACGGCACCTACGACGGCCGGCGCTACAGCGCACTGGACCGGATCAACACCGGAAACGTCCGGGGCCTGCGTCCCGCGTGGGTCTTCCAGTGCGGGGCGTACGGTCTGCACGCGGGCTGCTCGACGTACGCGTTCGAGGCCGCGCCCATCGTCGTGGACGGGGTCATGTACCTGTCCGGGTGGGATGGCTGGATCTTCGCCGTCGACGCGGGGACGGGACAGTGCCTGTGGCAGTACCAGCATGCGATCCCCTTCGACGTGTCGCTGTGCTGCGGCAACGTGAACCGCGGGGTGGCGGTGGCGAAGGGCAAGGTCTTCGCGGCCACCCTCAACGCCCATGTGATCGCGCTCGACGCCGCCACGGGCGAGATGGTCTGGGACGTGACGCACGGTGACGTACGGGCCGCCGAGAGCGCGACGGTCGCGCCGCTGGTGGTGAAGAACCTGGTCGTCGTGGGCAGCTCCGGCGGGGAGTTCGGGGTGCGCGGCCATCTCGACGCCTACGACATCGACACCGGCGAGCGCGTCTGGCGGACGTACACCGTTCCCAGGCCCGGCGAGCCCGGCTCGGGGACCTGGCCGTCGGACAGCCCGGCGTGGGCCCGGGGCGGCGGCAACACCTGGGTCACGGGGACGTACGACCCGGAGCTGAACCTGCTGTACTGGGGCACCGGCAATCCGGCGCCCGACTTCGACGGCGAGGTCCGTCCGGGCGACAACCTCTTCACCGACAGCGTGATCGCCGTCGATGCCGACAGCGGCCGGATTCGCTGGCACTACCAGTTCACGCCCCACGATCTGTGGGACTACGACTCGAACATGGAAATGATCCTGTTCGAGCAGGACGGGCGGAAACTGCTCGCTCACTTCGACAAGAACGGCTACTTCTTCGTGCTGGACCGCACCGACGGTGCGCTGGTGCGGGTCACGCCGTTCGCCGACCGGATCACCTGGGGCGAGATCAGCCCCTCCGGCGACGTCACGCCTGCCGTCTACCCCGACAAGGAGGGCGAGGACGTGCACTTCTGGCCGGGACCGGCGGGCGGGAAGGAGTGGTGTCACGCCGCCTACAGCCCCAGGACGGACATGTTCTACGTCCCGGTCCAGGACGTGGGCGCGACGGTCACGCGGCGCCGCCGGGAGTTCCGGGAAAGCATCCCCTACTGGGGAGCGAGCGTCACCGTGGACTCCGCGGACACGTCGGGGCAGGTCAAGGCGTTCCACGCGGCCACCGGCGAGGAGGCGTGGCGCTGGAGCTGGCACCTGCCGATCTCCGCGTCGGTGCTGGCCACCGCCGGTGACCTGGTGTTCTGCGGAACGCCGTCCGGGGAGTTCAACGCGCTGCACGCCCGGACCGGCGAGCTGCTGTGGCAGTTCCAGACCGGAAGCGGCCACCACAGCAGCCCGACGACGTACAGCATCGACGGACGGCAGTACATCGCCGTTCCGGTCGGATGGGGTGGCTGGATCGAAGGGTTCGCGCCGGGAATGGTGGGCGGACCGCACGGCGACGCGCTGTTCGCGTTCGCGCTTCCCGAATAACTTCCCGAATAAATGGTCTGAACAGGGCGGTAACTGGTCTGAACAGGGCGGAACAGGAGACACGCGATGCAGTCGTGGGAGACCCCCGAGTTCGAAGAAATCATCTGCGGAGCCGAAGTCACCATGTACGTGGCCCGGATGGAGATGGAGAGGGACGACTAGGCACCCGCATGTGGCTGCGAGTGCTGGGTTCGGCGGCGGGCGGCGGATTTCCGCAGTGGAACTGCGGCTGCCCGGGATGCCGTGCGGTACGGGACGGCTCCCGGCCCTGCCGGGCGCGCACGCAGTCGTCCGTCGCGGTGAGCCGCGACCGCAGGCAGTGGTTCCTCCTCAACGCGTCCCCCGACATCCACGCCCACCTGGAGTCCCTGCCGGCCCCGCGGCCGAACGGGATACGGGCGACACCGCTGGCGGCCGTGCTGCTCACCGACGCCGAGCTCGATCACACCCTCGGGCTGCTTCTGCTGCGCGAGGGACGGGCCGTCGAGGTGCACGCCACCCACACGGTGCACGAGACACTCTGCGACGGAACGTCGCTGCTGAGGACGCTCAAGCGCTACTGCCCGGTCGAATGGCGGCCGGTCGTCCCCGGAGCCGATGTCCCCCTGGCCGACGGCCTCTCCTACCGGGCCTTCGACGTCCCCACGGCCAAACGGGCACGCTTCGGACCCGCCGGTGAGCAGGGACGGGTGGTGGGTTACCGCCTGACGGACGGGCACAGCGGCCGGACGGCGGTGTACCTCGTCGGGATGCAGCAGCTGACGGCGGCCGTGCGCGAGCAGCTGGACGACTGCGCCTGCCTGCTGGTCGACGGGACCTGCTGGCGCGACGACGAACTGATCCGGCTCGGCCTGGCCGACAGGACCGCACGGGACATGGGACACCTTCCGATCGACGGACCGGACGGCAGCCTCGAACAGCTGTCACCGCTGCCCATCGACCGCAAGATCTACCTGCACATCAACAACACCAATCCGATTCTGCTGGAGGACGCGCCGGAACGGCGTCGGGTCGAGGAACGCGGAATGGAAGTGGCCACGGACGGACTGGAGATACAGGTGTAGAGCCGCCATGACACCTACAACAGGTGGAGAGCCGCCATGACGTCGACCGAGCTCGGCAGGAAGGCGCCCGACAGGTTCGTCGAGGCGCTGCGCGACCAGTCGCGCCTGTACCACCACCGGCACCCCTTCCACATGAGGATGAACCACGGCCGGCTGAGCGGACGCCAGATCCAGGGCTGGGTGGCCAACCGCTTCCACTACCAGGTGAACCTCCCCCGCAAGGACGCCGCCATCCTCTCCAACTGCCCCGACATCGAGGTGCGCCGCCGGTGGATCCGCCGCATCGTCGACCAGGACGGGACCAGAAGCGGGGAGGGCGGCATCGAGGCGTGGCTCCGCCTGGGCGACGCGGTGGGCCTGCCCCGCGAGGAACTGCGCGACGAACGCCATGTCGCCCCCGGGGTGCGGTCCGCCGTGGACGACTACCTCACCTTCGCCCGTACCCGGCCCTGGGTCGAGGCGGTGGCGTCCTCGCTGACCGAACTGTTCGCCCCGGACCTCATGGCGGAGCGCCTCGCCGCGTTCGAACGCTTCTACCCCTGGATCGACCGCGACGGCCTGGTCTACTTCCGGACCCGGCTGGATCAGGCCCCCCGCGACGCCGAACACGCTCTGGAGGTGGTGACCGAGCACTGCCGATCGGCCGAGGAGCAGCAGCGCGCCGTGGCGGCGCTGACGTTCAAGTGCGATGTGCTGTGGAGGATGCTCAATGCCATCGACCAGGCCTACCCGGAGTGAATCGACCAGTCCTGCCCGGAGTGAGGAGCGACGCCCGGCCGGTGAACGCGGCGCCGCGGTGACCTCGTCGAGCCGCCCGAAACCGGCGCCCCACACGCGCATGCGGTGGGATGCGGCGCGCGGACAACACGTCCTGCTGGGACCGGAGTCGGTCGTGGCCCTGAACCATACGGGCGCCGAGATCCTCGCCCTGTGCGACGGTCGCCGTACGGTGGCCGAGATCGTGGCGACGCTGCGCGAACGATACGACCGGGTGGCCGACGACGAGATACGGCACTTCCTCGCTCGGCTCGCCGCCAAGCGGTACGTGGTGACGGACGATGGATAGGCCGCCGGGACCGATGGACGGGCCGCCGGAACCGGTGCACAGGCCGCCGGAACCGGTGGACAGGCCCTTCGGCCTGCTGGCCGAGCTCACCTACCGCTGTCCGCTGGCGTGCCCGTACTGCTCCAACCCGGTCAACCTCGGCGACTACCACGACGAACTGACCACGCAGCAGTGGCAGCGGGTGCTCACCGAGGCCCAGGAGCTGGGCGTATGGCAGCTCCACCTGTCGGGCGGTGAGCCACTCCTGCGCCGCGACCTGGCCGAACTGGTCGCCGGCGCACGGACGCTGGGCCTGTACACGAACCTCATCACCAGCGCCCTCGGCCTGACCCGGCGCCGCGCGGAGCAGCTCAGGGCGGCCGGCCTCGATCACGTACAGATCAGCATCCAGGCCGACGAGCCCGCCCTGTCCGACCGGATCGCCGGCACCCCGTCCTTCCACCGCAAGACCGAGGCGGCCCGCATCGTGAAGGAGCTGGGCTGGCCGCTCACGGTGAACGTCGTCCTGCACCGCCGGAACATCGGCAGGGTCGCCGCCGTACTGGACCTGGCCGAGGAGCTGGCGGCCGACCAGGTCGAACTGGCCAACACCCAGTACTACGGCTGGGCGTGGCTCAACCGCCACGCACTGCTGCCCAGCAGGGCACAGCTCGACCGGGCGGAGGCCGTGGTCCGCGCCGCACGCGAGCGGCTGAGGGGACGCATGGAGATTCTCTACGTCCTTCCCGACTACTACAGCCGCTACCCCAAGCCCTGCATGGGCGGATGGGGCAAGCGGCAGCTCACCGTCGCCCCGAACGGTGACGTCCTGCCCTGCCCGGCCGCACACGCCCTGCCCCTGCCGCGCGCGAGCGTGCACGAGGACTCCCTGGCACGGATCTGGGCCCACTCCGAGCTGTTCCGCCGTTTCCGCGGCACGGACTGGATGCCGGAGCCGTGCCGGAGCTGTGAGCGCCGCGAGATCGACTTCGGCGGGTGCCGCTGCCAGGCATTCCAGCTCACCGGCGACGCGGCGCGCACCGACCCGGTCTGCCATCTCTCCCCCGACCACGGCATCGTGGCCGAGCAGGTACGGGCCGCCAACGAGCAGACCGGGACCGGTGACGGCGTACTCACCCCTCGTCCCCACCACGGCCGCCCGAGCACCGGCTAGCCATGGACACGATCTGGCCGCTCCTCGGCCTCGGCTTCGTCCTCAGCCTGGACAACTTCCGGGTGTCGATCGTGCTCGGCACGGTTCCGTTCAGCCTCCGCCGCGCCCTGCAGATCGCTTTGATGTTCGGACTGTGGGACGGGTTGATGCCCCTGGCCGGTCTGCTGCTCGGCCACCACGTCGGCCATGCGATCGCCCCGGTCGCCGCCTACGCGGGCTCGGCCGCCCTGGGCGGGTACGGCCTGTACCTCGTCGTCCGGGCCGTGCGGAACCCGAAGCCCCCCGACGAGATCGACGACCCGTGGGTGACGCTCTTCGGCATCCCCCTCTCGTTGAGCCTGGACAACCTCGTCGGCGGCGCCAGTCTCGGCCTGCTCGGCTTCGCCCCCTGGGTTCCCGCCATGGTGTTCGGCGCCACCACCGCGGTGACGTCGCTGATCGGCCTCTACATCGGCAGATTCGCCGCGGGCCTCATCCGCGTCCGCCCCGACCTGCTCAGCGGCGTGGCGCTCATCCTCGCGGCTTTCACACTGCCGTTCGTGGCGGATTGACCCTGTCGGGTTCACCCTGGCGGGACGTCCGCCTGGATCTGTTCGGGCAGGTTCTCATCCGGTGGCATGTGATCGGGGCGGCGTCCACGTGGACTGCCCGGTGTTGGAGCATCAAGGCCTCATGACAGTGGTCCCGCCCCCGCTACCAGGTCCGAGAGGTCCTCGGAGTCCGAGGGCTGACCCCGTCTCGCTCGGGCGGCAACCAACCAGAACCACACCCCCTTGCCCCGCTCGACCCTGGTCACCCCGAACTCGTCGGCGAGCGAGGCGATGAGCAGCAGGCCACGCCCGCTCCCGGCATCGCTGCCAACCTGCCCCTGCGGACACGGCGGTACGAGAGTCCCGTCATACACGGCGACACGCACTCCCGCCGCCTCGACGGTGGTTCTGAGGTGTAGCTCGCCCTGTACGTGCTGATGCACGTTGGTCACCAGCTCGGAGGTGCACAGAGCGGCCGTGTCGGCGAGTTCGCCGAACCCGAGTGTTTCCAAGGTGGACCGGACGAAGTCCCGGCAGACCTTCGGCGAGGTCACGACAGCGGGGGTGAACAGGGTGTAGGTGAGCGGAAGTTCCATGGTGGACGCCTCCAAGGCGCTGAGCATCTGACGCTCATACGTGGATGTCGAAGACCTTCGTCGACGGGCACCGCTCGCGGTGGCTCTGCCGCCCCCATGGGAACGGGCTCGCCCGGTGCGGCCCGTGAATCCGGCGGTGCGCTTCCGCGACGCGGCGCGCATGCGCATACGTCGACGGCGAGGCTTCCAACATCTCTGCGTGAGCGTCGCCGAACTCAACGTAGCGAATGAAGGGTGACTTGTTCAACCCAAGCACCGACCTCAGTGGACCCCCACGTCCCCGCAGGGGCAAACTGGCCTCCACCCGCGAAGGAGAGAGCCCGTTGGCACTGCGAACCACACCGACCGAGCGTCAGCTACGACTCGGTGCAGAGCTGCGGAAGTTGCGCGAGGCCGGCGGGCTGACCGTGAACGAGGCTGGAGCCGTCATCGGCATGGGCCGCGTACACCTCACCCACGTGGAGACCGGGCGCACTGCGATCTCCGCCGAACGCATCCGCACGCTCTGCCGGACATACGGGAGCACTAGTTCAACCTATGTCGAAGCGCTGGTGAACCTGACGGAGGCGTCGGGCAAGGGCTGGTGGAGCGATTACCGACGCCAACTGCCGGCCTCGGCACTGGACTTGGCCGAACTCGAAGCGGAGGCCACCTGGCTGCGGTCGTACGAGTCACTGTTCCTGCCGGGTCTGTTCCAGGTAGAGGGCTACACCCGCGCTATCTTCGAGGCCAGCGACGCCGTGAGCACCGGCGAGGAGATCGAGGCGGCGGTCCGTTTCCGCGGCGAGCGTCAGCGGG
>NZ_JBSFUU010000110.1:0-26138 GCF_053591955.1 Streptomyces sp. NPDC002845
CACAAACGTTCATGATCGCGGTGGCCGTCCTCATGCCCTCACCCACCCCGGCAAGGCGCTGACCAGTGCAGACGTCGGAACTACAGCTGCCGTGTCTGCCGACGCGGGCGAACCTCCAGCAAGTCACGATCATGCCCACCGGTCAGCCGGCTGACCGTTCCGGTGCCGTGCCGGGTCCGCGCCGTGTGTGAAGACGGGAATCTCCCGGCGAGCAGTGCTCAGCCCCTGCCGCGCAAGGGCAAGGGCAAGGGCAGGGGCTCGACCACGACGGCCCTGTTCAGGCCGGCTCCTGATCGCCTGCGGTCCGTGCGGGGCCCGGCTGCCCGTCGGGCGGCGGCGGTCCGGCGACCTCCACGTGGGCCGGACGCAGCAGACGGTCGCCGAGCCGGTAACCGGGGCGCAGCACCTTGGTACAGGTCAGCTGCCGGGCAGTGGTGTCGATGTGATGGGTCAGGGCTTCGTGCCGGGTGGGGTCGAAGACCTCTCCCTCCCTGCCGAACGCCTGCATCCCGAGCGCCGCGAGCTGGGTCTCCAGGGTGCTGGTGATGTCCTTGAGACCCGGGGTCATGGGCTCGTGCTCGCACGCGCGGTCCACGGCGTCCAGCACCGGCAACAGGGCGGTCAGCACGTTGACCACCGCGATCTCGCGCACGGCCAGCCGGTCCCGCCGTACCCGCTTGCGGTAGTTGTCGTACTCGGCCTTCACCCGCTGGAGATCCGCCGTGCGCTCCTCCAGCAGGCGCTGCAGCTCGGTGTTCTCCGTATGCGGTCGGCCGTTCACCATCGTCAGCCCGCCTCCGGTTTGTCGTCGTCGACGATCTCGGCGTCCATCACATCTTCGTCGGAGCCGTCGGAGCCGTCGGAGCCGTCGGAGCCGTTGGAGCCTCCGGAGCCGCCGGCCGCCCGGGACGTGCCCGCGGCCTCGGTGCGCGACCGTTCGTACAGCGCCGTGCCGATCTTCTGGGCCGCCTGCGCCGCACGGTCCATGGCCTGCCGGATCGACGCCGTGCCCGTGTTCTCGTCGTTCCCGTCCTTCAGCTTCTCCTTCAGGGCGGCCAGCGCGCTCTCCGTCTCGTTCCTCGCGTCCGCCGGATCTTGGCCGGTGATCTCGCCCGCCTCCTTGGTCGCCTGGCGCTGGGTGTCGTCGAAGTAGGCCGGGACGGTGATGACGGCGTTGGTGACGTCCTCGCCCAGGTACGCCTCCGCGTCCCGCTTCAGCTCCTGCAGCACGCGCGCGGAGATCTCCTGCGCGGTGTACCGCTTGCCGTCGATACTCCCGCTGTCCGGGAACCGCCGGCCGTGGTCGCCCATGTGCCGCTTCACGTTCACGGAGCGTGCCGTGCGCTCCACGTTCGTCACGGCCTGCCGCTTGGCGACCTCGCCGACCAGCACGTCGCCGCTCTTGGCGAAGGCCACGACCGACGGGGTCGTCCTGGCTCCCTCCGTGTTGGTGATGACGGTGGGCTCGCCGCCCTCAAGGACCGAGACCACCGAGTTCGTCGTACCGAGGTCGATGCCGACCGAGCGCGTCATCTGGTTCTCCCTCCTCAAAGTCGCTGTGACTGCCATGACCGCTGTGACCGCTGTTCAGAACGTCCGCTCCCACGGGCGGGCCGGAGCCGGGGGAGGCACGGTGCGCTCGCGGCCGTAGGCGGCGCACAGCCCGGGGTCGCGGTCCGTTCCCCCGTTCCGACCCTGCACTCCAAGCCACCTCCTCACCCGCCACGAGCTGCGGTTTCGGACTCGACTTGCCTACTCGTACGGATAAAACTTGAGTGCTCTCTTGTCAAGTCTGAGTCGGTGAGGTATATCCGAGGTATATCCATTGTGGAAGGCACTCCGGGCTCCCGGAGCCCGGACGGACAGCACCGACCAGGCGAAAGGAGTTGGACGATGGTCCTCATTCGCACGGATCCCTTCCGGGAGTTCGACCGGCTCGCTCAGCAGCTGACCCAGCAGGTGTTCGGCACCGTCGCCAGGCCGGCCGCCATGCCGATCGACGCGTACGAGATCGACGGCAGCTTCGTCGTCCACTTCGACCTGCCCGGCGTCGACCCCGACACCGTGGACCTGAACGTGGAGCGCGGCGTCCTGACCGTGCGGGCCGAGCGTCCCGCACCCGACGCCAAGGACGTCGACCTGCTGGTCGCCGAGCGGCCGTACGGCGTCTTCAGCCGCCAGCTCTTCCTTGGCGACTCCCACGACCTGGAGAAGATCAGCGCCGAGTACGACGCCGGCGTGCTCACCCTGCGCATCCCCGTGGCCGAGGAGGCCAGGCCCCGCCGTATCGAGATCAGCCGAGCGGACAAGGAGGCCAAGCGGATCGCAGGCTGAGCGGAAGAGCGGAAGAGCGGAAGAAGAGAGCGCAAGGCAGCAGACCGAGGACGAAACGCGGGCCCGGCACGCGTCGTAGTCGTACGAGGTGTGCCGGGCCGGTGACAGGCACGGGAAGCACGAGGCAGGTGACCATGGCTCTGTTCGTGGTGTCGCGCCGGGAACGCGGCTGGACCGTCATGGAAGTCAGGGGGGTCCTCGACACCGAGACCGCCCCGGAGCTGCGTGCCTGCGCCGCCACCGCGGCCGAACGCACCGGGCGCCCCCTGCGGGTGGTCGCCGACCTCACCGAACTGTCCTACTGCGACGTCGACGGGCTGAGCACCCTGATGGCCGTCCGCACCATGTCGCGGACGGGGCAGGGCGAACTGCGTCTGGTCTGCCCCGAGGGGCGTGTCCTGCGAGTCCTGCGGATCAGCCGCCTCGCCGATGCCCTGCCCGTCTACCCGACCCTGGAAGCCGCGCTGGCCCCGCCCGGCTCCGTCCGTGCCGACCGTCCAGGAGGTGTCGTGCAGTGATCACCGCACTGGCCGTAGAACGTGTGGAGTTCACCTGTGGGCACTGCTGGCACCGCTGGAGTGCCCACTACGACGTGCAGCGCTACGTGGACGATCAGGGGCAGGAGTGGGAGTCCTTCCACCGGGACAACGTCGGTGTCGCTTCGCCCTACACCTTCGAAGGCGCGCCCCCCTGCCCCTACTGCGAGCGACGCTGGGTCGGCCGTATCGTGGCCCGCAGGCCCGCAGGCCCGCAGGCCCGCAGGCCCGCAGGCCCGCAGGCCCGCAGGCCCGCAGGCCCGCAGGCCCGCAGGCCCGCAGGCCCGCAGGCCCGTCCCGCCGCCCGGCGGGCCCGACGCGCCGCGCAGCCGCGTTCCCGGCACCGGCGAACACCGCCCGGAGCGGCACTCGGCGCCGCTTCTGTCCGCCGCCGACCATCGCCAGCCGACCGCGGACACCCAGGCCCGACACACGTCGGCCGAGTCCGGCTGATCAGCTGATCAACGGCCGTCGGGGCGCGGGGCGGACGCTCGTCGGATCGGAGCAGAGAGGAAGTCCGGCGGAAAGGAGGCACCCCCTGGCTGCGCCCCGGTCCCCGTGAGACATGGACCGACGTGGATCGCTACGACCGGCTCCGGGCATCCGGAGGCCGCACACATCTGGAGGCTGCCGAAGGGAGCGACGCTTCGATGGCACGGCTCGTGGTGGAAGAGGACGACGTGGTCGTACGCCTGTCCTGGCGGGAAAAGGGGATGACCGGCTGCCGGAACGTACGCGTACCACTGACGGCGGTCAAGGACGCGAAGGTCGAGCCGGACTGGTGGCGTGCTGTGCGCGGCGAAAGGCGGCGAGGACGGCGGAGCCCCGGCCGGTTCTGCCTGGGAGAGTGGCGGCACCGCGACGGCCTGGACTTCGTCGCCGTACACGTCAATACGCCCGTGGTCTGCGTGGACCTGTGGCGCTCCGCCCCCTTCGCCCGGCTGTCCGTCTCCGCGACGGACGCCGAGGAAGCCGCCCGCTCGGTGCAGGAACTCAGAGCAGCACTCCGCCGCCCCACGGCTACCGCGGCCTCGGAACCCACCCCCCGAACTCCGCCCGAACGGCCGTCACCGGGCCGCATCAGTCGGCGGCCCTGACAGAGCAGCACTCCGCCGCCCCACGGCTACTGCGGCCTCGGAACCCACCCCCCGAACTCCGCCCGAACGGCCGTCACCGGGCCGCATCAGTCGGCTGCCGCAGGCGCACCCGGTAACTCTCATTAGTGAGGTGTTCCGGCCCCCGGTGAGGTCGGAAAACACCACGGAACCGGTGAGAGCTACCGAGCGCAGTTCTCACCGGCCCGCAGTTTTCTGCTGCTTTCTGGAGACAGACCCAGGAGACAAACCTGCGAGACAAACCCAGGAGACAGAACCGGAGACAAACCCAGAGGTCAGCCCTCACCCCCCTCGTCAAAGCTGGCGAAATACGCGGCGGCCATGTCCTCGTCGGCGTGGCCCTGGGCGGCGGCGCGCTCCAGGCGGTCGGCGCTCGCGGCGGCCACGTCCAGGCGGATGCCGTGTTCCGCGCCGGCTTCGACGATCAGGCGGGCGTCCTTGGCGGCGGTGGCGACGGCGAACTGGGCCGGGGTGAGCCGGTCGTCCAGGATCAGCCCGGACTTGGCCCGCAGATAGCCCATGTCGAGCGGGCCGCCCGCGATGAGCTCGAAGAAGCGCTCCGGGTCGACGCCGAGCACCTTCGACAGGGCCAGGACCTCACCGGCCGCGGAAGTGGCGGCCAGCACCCAGCTGTTGGCGACGAGCTTGAGGCGGGTCGCGGTGCCCGCCGCACCGTCCTCGCCCGTCCACACCGTACGGGCGCCGACCGCGTCGAACACGGGCGTCACCCTGTCCCGGCCTGAGTCCGGTCCCGCGGCCAGAACGGTGAGTTGTCCGGCCTCGGCGGGCCGGCGGGTGCCGAGGACGGGGGCGTCGTAGAAGGCGAGGCCGTGGTCGCGGGCGAAGCCGGCCAGCTCGGCGATGGCGTCGATCCCGGCGGTGGTCGACTGCGCCCAGGCGGTGCCGGGCCGCAGGGCGGGGGCCGCCGCGCGCATGACCTCCAGTGTGGCGGCACCGTCGTACAGCATGGTCAGGACGACATCGGCGTCCTGGACCGCCTCGGCGGGGCTGTCGGCGATGTGGGCGCCGTCGGCGGCGAGCGGTTCGGCTTTGGCGCGGGTGCGGTTCCAGGCGCGGACGGCGTGTCCGGCGCGGGCGAGGTTGCGGGCCATGGCGGCGCCCATGATGCCTGTGCCCAGGACGCTCACAGTGAGTTCGTCGGTCATGACGCCAGTCTCCCGCTCTCCCGCCGTCGCGGTACAACGGTCACCAAGCTCCCGCGCCGCGCGCACCTGGTGGCCCAACCCCCCACTCCCCACCCGGAATTCAGCCTTCCCGGCACTCCCAGCCCGTTCACAGGGACATCCCAGCCCACTGATGGACGGCGTCCCTAACTTCCTGGGCATGACGGGAAAACACAGGAACACCACCCTCACCCGGCGCCGCGCCCTCGCGGTGACCGGAGGCACGGTCGCCGCCGGCGGGCTCGCGGCCGCCGGTTACCAGGCGGCGTTCGCCGGCGAGACGACGACCACGGCCGCCACCGCCACCGCCGCCTCGGCCACGGCCTCGGAGAGCACGGCGTCCGCCTCGGCCTCCAGCAGCCAGTGCGTGCTGATGTCGAGCGTCACCGAGGGGCCGTACTACCTGGACGGCGCCCTCGTGCGGAAGAACATCACCGAGGGCAAGGACGGTGTCCCGCTGACGCTGCGGATCGTCGTCCAGGACACCACCGAGTCGTGTGCCCCGGTCGCGGGCGCGGCCGTGGAAATCTGGCACTGCGACGCCTGGGGCTACTACTCCGGCTACACCACCGCCAACCCCGGCGGCTCCGCGCCCGCCGAGAGCGAGGACGGCTCCACCGCCAACGACCAGACGTACCTGCGCGGTTACCAGATCGCCAACGCAGGCGGGGCCGTCAAGTTCAAGACGATCATCCCCGGCTGGTACACGCCCCGCACCTGCCACATCCACGTCAAGGTGCACACCGGCGGCGAGAAGGAGGACGGCACCTACGAGGGCGGCACGGTCAACTTCACCGGCCAGCTCTTCTTCGACGACGACGTGGTCCAGGAGATCTTCGAACTGGAGCCGTACAGCAGGCACACCGGCAGCTACACCACGCTCGACGACGACATGGTCTACGACGGCGGCGGCGCCTCCAGCGGCCTGCTGACCCTGGAGCCGGTGCACAAGAAGGACCCGTCCCAGGGCTACAAGGGCTACATCACCCTCGGCATCGACCCGGACGCCGAGAACACCGGCGCGGGAAGCGGCGGCGAGGGAAGCGGCGGCGAGGGCGGCGGTGAGGGCGGTGGCGGTACGCCGCCGGAGGGCGAGCCGCCGTCCGACGCCACGGCTGCCTCGGCCTCCTCGTAAGGCACGCGCATGAGCGGCCGTGAGGACGAGGCGCTGGCGCGGGCCGCCGTGACCGCGCTGACCCGGCAGCTGGAACTGGCCCCCAAGCCCGGCCTGCCCGACCCGCGCGATCTCGGTGCCCGCGTCACCCGGCAGGACCACCGCGCCCTGCGCTGGTCGGCGAAGGCGCTGGAACCCGGTCTCGCGGCGATGGCGGCAGCCGCGCGGCGGACCGGGGCGCCGACGCCCGGACTCCGGGCGGAACTCGGCGCGATCGGGCGCTCCACCGAGCACTCGGTGACGCTCGCGGGCGGCGGCCACCGCGGTGCCCTCTGGGTGCTCGGGTTCCTGGTCGCCGCGGCGGCCCTGGAACCCGGCGCGCGGGGCCGCGAACTCGTCGCCACCGCCAAGAAGATCGCCGCCCACCCCGACCGCCGTGCACCCCGGCGGCCCTCCCGGGGGTCGTCCGTCTCCGCCAAGTACGGGGCGGCCGGGGCGCGCGGTGAGGCGCGGGCCGGGTTCCCGCACGTACGGCGGGCGCTGGACGCGCTGGCCGAGGCCCGTGGCTCGGGTGCGCCCGAACCGTACGCCCGGCTCGACGCCCTCCTCACCGTCATGTCCACCCTCCAGGACACGGAGTTGCTGTACACGGCCGGTCCGCTGGGCCTCCGCCATGTCCAGGCGGGCGCCCGCGCCGTCGTGGACGCCGGCGGCACCTCCACGGACGCCGGGCGCGAGGTGCTCACCGCCCTCGACAACGACCTCCACGCGCGCGCGTGGAGCCCTCGGGGCAGCGGGGCGCTGCTGGCGGGGGCGTTGTTCGCGGACTCGGTGCCGGTGGCGGTGGCGGCATAGGGCCCGGGACGTGGGGCGGACGGTTCGTCCGCCCCACCCGCCAACAGGGCGTAGACCAGCCAGGCGGGCGCGTCGGTCCGTTCGGTGATCCACAGGGGTGTCCCTGGATATCTCCCTCGGCGGCCAGCTGGTCGTACACCGTCTTCGCCGTACCCCGCGACATCTCCAGCTCGGCCGCCGGCCGCCGGGTCGCGGGCAGCCGGCACACCAATGGACCCCTCCCCCGGACACACCAATGGCCGGGCACCCCGCGGTACCCGGCCATCCCTCTCGGCTCAGCCCTTCAGTGACGCCATCCACGCCTCGACCTCGTCGGAGCGGCGCGGGAGAGCCGCCGACAGGTTCCGGTTGCCGTCTTCGGTGACCAGGATGTCGTCCTCGATGCGGACGCCGATGCCGCGGTACTCCTCGGGCACCGTCAGGTCGTCCGCCTGGAAGTACAGGCCGGGCTCGACCGTCAGGCACATGCCGGGCTCCAGCGTGCCGTCCACGTACGTCTCCACACGCGCGGCCGCGCAGTCGTGGACGTCCATGCCGAGCATGTGCCCGGTGCCGTGCAACGTCCAGCGGCGCTGGAGGCCGAGCTCCAGGACGCGCTCGACCGGGCCTTCCACCAGGCCCCACTCGACGAGCTTCTCGGCCAGCACGCGCTGTGCGGCGTCGTGGAAGTCGCGGTACTTGCCGCCGGGCTGCACGGCGGCGATCCCGGCCTCCTGGGCCTCGTACACGGCGTTGTAGATCTTCTTCTGGATCTCGCTGAACGTGCCGTTGATCGGCAGCGTGCGCGTGACGTCGGCCGTGTAGTACGTGTGGGTCTCCACGCCCGCGTCCAGCAGGAGCAGGTCACCGGAGCGCACGCGGCCGTCGTTGCGCACCCAGTGCAGCGTGCAGGCGTGCGGGCCGGCGGCGCAGATGGAGCCGTAGCCGACGTCGTTGCCCTCCACGCGCGCGCGGAGGAAGAACGTGCCCTCGATGTAGCGCTCGGACGTGGCCTCCGCCTTGTCCAGTACGCGGACGACGTCCTCGAAGCCGCGCACGGTCGAGTCCACGGCCTTCTGCAGCTCGCCGATCTCGAACTCGTCCTTGACCAGCCGCATCTCGGAGAGGAAGACCCGCAGTTCCTCGTCCCGCTCGGCGGTGACCTTGTCGGTCAGCGCGGCCTCGATGTCGGCGTCGTGGCCGCGCACGACCCGGACCGGGCCGGTGGCCTCGCGCAGCGCGTCGGCGAGTTCGCGCACGTCGGAGGCCGGGATGCCGTACAGCTCGGCCGCTTCGGTGAGCGAGTGGCGGCGGCCGACCCACAGCTCGCCGTGGCCGGAGAGCCAGAACTCGCCGTTCTCGCGGTCGGAGCGCGGCAGGAGGTAGATCGTCGCCTCGTGGCCCTCGCCCCGGGGCTCCAGGACGAGCACGCCGTCTGCGCTCTCATTGGGCCGGCCGCCCGTGAGGTACGCGTACTCGACCGAGGCGCGGAACGGATACTCCGTGTCGTTCGAGCGGGTCTTCAGGTTGCCCGCGGGGACGACCAGGCGCTCGCCCGGGAAGCGCGCGGAGAGCGCGGCACGGCGGGCGGCGGTCTCGGCGGCCTGCGCGAGGGGCTCCAGGTCGTGCAGCTCCGTGTCGGCCCAGCCGGACTTCATGTTCTCGGCCAGCTCGTCGGACACGCCCGGGTACAGGCCGTTCTTGCGCTGCTTGGCGGGCTCTTCCTCGGAAGCCTCCGCAGACGTCTCCTCCGGGGTCGCCGGGAGCTCTTCGGACACGGTCATCCTCCTAGTTACGGCGCTGGACCCCCACCATCGTACGGTCGTACAGGTCGTACAGAAGGGGGCCCAGGGCCGTATGGCCTGTTACCGAAAGGCCCGCTACCGAAGGCGGTCGCACGCTCACTCGAAGCGCGCCGCGAGGACGACGACGTCCTCCTTGCCGCCGGCCGCGTCGAGTCCGTCGGGCAGCACGCTGCGCAGGACGTGGTCGGCGAGTGCGCCCGGGTCGTCGCGCAGCGCCTTGGGGACGTTCGCCGCCGCCGCGTGGAGCCGGGCGAAGGCGCGGTCCACGGGGTCGCCGGTGCACTGGACCAGGCCGTCGGTGTACATCAGCACGGTCTCGCCCGCCTGCGCCTGGAACTCCACGCTGGGCGCCTCCCAGCAGGCCAGCATCCCCAGGGGGGCCGACAGGGACGTCTCCACGAACTCCGTGCGCCGTTCGCCGATCAGCAGCGGCGGGCTGTGTCCGGCCCCGGCGAGCGTGATCCTGCGGAGCGCGGGCTCGCAGTACGCGAAGAGGGCGGTGGCGGACCGGGCAGGCTCGGTGAGTCTCAGGAGCAGTTCCAGGTCCGACAGGACGGCGACGGGGTCCTCGCCCTCCATGACGGCGTACGCCCTCAGGGACGCCCGCAGCCTCCCCATCGCGGCGATCGCGCTGGGCCCCGACCCGGTCACGGACCCCACGGCGAGACCGAGCGCGGCGTCGGGCAGCGGCAGCGCGTCGTACCAGTCGCCGCCGCCGTGCGGCCCGCTGCGGTGCCGGGCGGCGAGCTGCACCCCGGCGACCCGGGGCAGCCGGGAGGGGAGCAGCTCCTCGGCGATCGTCGTCATGCACGCGCGCGTGCGCTCGATTTCGACGATCCGGGCCAGATGCTCGGTCGCGTAGCGCGCGTACAGACCGACCAGGTGCCGCTGCCGCTCGGCCGGTTCGGCGGGCTCGTCGTAGAGCCAGACGGCGGCACCCAGGCGGCCCGCGGCCTTCGTCGAGAGCGGCAGTGTGTAGCAGGCCGCATAGCCGAGCCGCGCGGCCACCTCGCGGTGGCGGGGGTCGAGCCCGTCCTCGGCGAGGAGGTCGGGCTGCGCGATCTCGTCCGCCTCGCCGGGAGGTCCGGCCGGTGTGTCGAGGATCTTCCCGTACGACATGGAGGAGCGCGGCACGGTCTCGATGTGGCCGAGATCGGCCCGGACCAGGCCCAGCCCCATGGTGGTGTCCGGGCCGAGGCCGTCACCGGGTTCCAGGACGACGAGTCCGCGCCGGGCGCCCACGAGGGCGGCTCCGGCGCGCAGCAGCTCCTGGAGGGCTTCGGCGAGTGAGTCCGTGCGTGCCAGTCGTTCGGTGAGTTCGTGGAGGGTCGTGAGGTCCGAGACCCAGCCCGCCAGCCTGTCCTGGAGGAGGGCACCGGGACCGGAGGGGCTGTCGGGGGAGCCGGGGGAGGCCGAGGACGCGGCCGAAGAGGTACCCGTGGCGGCAGGCTTCGGCGCGACAGTGTGTGCGGGCGGGGGAACCGTTGAATCGATTCCGGCCACTTTCGGGAGGTGAGGGGCGTTCATGGCGTCCGGCTTTCCGACCGGTGCGTATTGCTCAAAAGCATCGCAAACCCCCATGTGATTCTGCGCCGCTTGCAGTGTCTCCACATGTACACGCACTCGTGCTGAGATGTCCAGCATTGTCCTGCTGGGATATCTGGTGTCCGTGGGGCTGTTATGGAAAAGCAAAGTTGGCTCAAAAGTGACCCGGGGAACGGTGTATTGCGGTCGACTGGCCTCGTTCGACGGAGCGTCACAGCGGTCGTGATGGGTACGTACTCGGTGAAGGCCAGGGGTGGTTGGGATCTGCCCGGAACCTGGCGGTGGACCCGGGCGTCTTAGCCACCGACGACCGAGCCCCATCCTCCCGTGGCGGAGGCGGCGAGCAATACCGGGACGGCAAAACGCCAGGCGCCGCCACCCCCACGCCATGCCCATACTTCGGATACGCGCGAGTATGAGCAGGAACGACGCGGACGCAGCCAATGCTCGACCCATAGGGGTTCCCCTTGTCCAAGGCAGGGGTGTGATGCGCCAGCAGGTACGCACAGTGAAGTGATCGACACATGGTGTGATGGCCCACAGTGTTGCCAGGCGTGCAACGGAAAGGAACGAGCGCTCATGCGCGAGATCCCCGCAAGGCGACGCAGGCTCCTGTCCAGGCGGAACGGTGGGAGGTCTGAGATGCTCCAGCAGGCCCTGACGTTCGCCACCGAATGGCAGTGGCCCGTTCTCCCGGGCGTGGCACCGGACCCGCAGGGGCGGGCCCGCTGCGGATGCCCCGACCCGGAGTGCGTGGTACCCGGCGCTCATCCTTTCGACCCCGGCCTCCTCGCGGCCACCACCGACGAGCGCATGGTCCACTGGTGGTGGACCAACCGGCCGACGGCGCCGATCGTGCTGGCCACCGGGGGCAGGGCCCCCTGCGCGGTGAGCCTGCCGGCCCTCGCGGCCGCCCGCGCCCTGGCCGCCCTCGACCACATGGGGATGCGCCTCGGCCCGGTCGTGGCCACGCCCACGCGCTGGTCGATCCTCGTGGCGCCGTACTCCATGGAGCAGCTGGGCGAACTGCTGTACACCAAGGACTTCGTGCCCGGCTCCCTCCGCTTCCACGGGGAGGGCGGCTACCTCGCCCTGCCCCCGTCCGAGACCGGCCAGGGCCGGATCCGCTGGGAGCGCGCGCCGCTGCCCGGTTCGTCCGCGCCCTGGGTGCCCGATGTCGAGGCCGTCGTGGACGCGGTGGTCGAGGCCCTCACTCGTACGGGTGTGAGCGCCCCCGAGTTGTGAGGGTGTCGGGCGCGCGGGCGGCCGGGCGCCCGCGACCGCTCGTTATCTTCCGCTCATGCAGCGTCTTCCCGGGGCCCACAGGGCCTCATCGCCGCCGCGCGGCGGGCCGGACCCGCGCAAGGTCCGCCTGGCGGCGCTGATCGGCGTCGTGGCGGCCATGACGGTCGTACCGCTGGCGGCTTCGGCAGGGCCGGTGGGTGACGGCTCCGGCGACGGCGTTGCCGGGGGCGGGGACGGGGGGCATGCGGACGTACGTACGTCCGAGGTCGGTGACGACCGTGCGTCTGGTGATGTCTCTGGCCGTGACTTGGACCATGGCTCTGGCCGTGTCTCCGGCCATGTCCCTGGCCGTGACTTTGGCGATGCTTCTGGCGCCGAGGGCCGTACGTCCGAGTCCGGTGGTGCCGCTGAGGCCGACCGGGTTCTTGGAGCCGGCCGTGTTCCTGGAGCCGACCGTGCTCCCGAAGTCGGACGCGCCCCTGGAGCCGATGGCGTCCCTGAAGCCGAGGGTGTTCTTGATGGCGACAACAGGGCGCCGGTCCCCTCGGCCTCGGACGACGACTCGCGGTCGTCCCTGCTGCTGGGTCTCGGGCCGGCCACCGCCGCCCGCTGTGGACCCGAGCTCACCTCCCCCGACGGCATCGAGGCGCAGACCTGTGTCCTGACGCGGGGCGAGGAGACATGGGCGCGCACGTACTACCGCAACGCGACCGGCGAGGAGCTGAGCGCCGTACTGAGCTTTCTGGCGCCCGACGGGCGCACGGTGCGGATGCACTGCGCGGTGGGCGCGCAGGACGAGCCGGGGGCGTGCGAGACGCCGAGGGAGCGTACGAGGGGTGAGATGGGGGCGTACACGGCGGTCGCGGAGTTCGCGGCGAGCGCCGGGCGCGGACCACTGCTGCTGCGCTCCGGGAGCAACTCGCCCCGGCCGACGGTGGGTTGATACCTCGCCCGGTTCCGTACAGCAACGGGTGCGTGGCCTGTGCATGGCCGGTGCATGGGAAGACCCGGTTGCTGGCGACGGGGGATGCACCAGCAACCGGGCTATTGGAACGGTAACAAGAGATCTGCGGTTCGCAAATTCGATCTCGGCTATTCGGACACGGATTTCCTTGCCACAGTGGGGAGTTGTGACAGGAGTCACCCGTTCCGACACTGCTGGACCACCGCTGGACCGGCTGAACGGACGGTCAGCGGAAGCCGTTGGTCAGCTGAGCGTGACCTGACGGTTGGTCAGCCCGCCGCGTGCCCGGCGCTCGTCCGCGGTGAGCGGAGCGTCCGAGGCCAGAGCGGTGGCGAGGCGTTCGGCGAACTCGGCGGCAGGCTTCTCGATGTCCTCCGTGCCGACCCCGCTCGGCAGGTCCCAGACGGGCACGGTGAGGCCGTGCGCACGGAAGGAGCCCACCAGGCGGGTGCCCTCGCCCAGGCCCGACCGGCCGGCCGCGTGCAGTCGCGCGAGCGCGTCCAGAAGCTGCTCCTCCGGGTGCGGCATGACCCAGCGCAGGTGGTTCTTGTCGGGGGTCTCGCACCAGTACGCGGCGTCGACGCCTGTGAGCTTCACGGTCGGGATGGCGGCCGCGTTGGCCCGCTCCAGGGACGCGGCGACGTCCGGAGTCGAGTTCTCCGCGTCCGGAACCCAGAATTCGAAGCCCGTGTGCACAACTGGCTCGAACGCGCCTTCGGGATCGACCAGATCCTGCAGCCGCGGACCGTCGGCCGGGGCGCGGCGCCCCTGAACCGGAGTGCCGGGCTCCGCGACGAGGGCGCGCCGGAGGGTGTCGGCGAGGTCGCGGCTGATGTCGCCGGACGCCGTGTCGTTCTGCAGGCCCAGCAGCACCGAGCCGTCGTCGCGGCGCAGCGCCGGCCACGCCATCGGCAGCACCGTGGCGAGCGTGACCGACGGGACGCCCTCGGGGAGTTCCTCCCTCAGCGTCAGCTCGACGGTCGCGGCAGGCACCAGCTCGCGCAGCGCGACCCAGTCGCACTCGCCGGGCAGACCTTCGAAGGGGCGCTGCACGAGCTCGGTCACCGCGTGTGCGGCGGCCCGGCCGTGGCAGGCCTTGTAGCGGCGGCCGCTGCCGCAGGGGCAGGGCTCGCGAGCGCCGACAACCGGGATCTCTCCGTTGGTGATCTGCGGGCGCTTGGCCTTTGTCTGGGGGCGCTTCTTGGCCATCGTGGGTGTCTCCCGGTTACCGCTCGTCTCGTACGGCGCGAGCCTACGGCCTGTCCGGCTGGTCCGGTCCGGGGCCGCGAGGTCCGGCCTCCGCGGCGGCGCCGGGCGTCGTCCTCCTCAGCCCATGCGCTGCCGCGCGCCGAATCCCGCTCACCCGCGCTCAGGAGGCACCGTAGCCCGGAGTCGGCGTGACCCGCCGCACAGACCCTAGCGGCTCGGCGGGCCGGTGCCCCGGCCAAGCCCGAACGCCTCCCGCACCTGAGATTCCCGCCCCCGCCGCACCTGCCGGCCCACCCCAGGCACCCTCAGCCCGTCCGGCGCTTGAGGACGAGGCCGTTCAGGCCGATCCACAGCAACTCCCACCCACCCGCAGACGCCCCACCCACCCGCAGACGCCCCACCCACCCCGGGGTCCAGGGGGCGCAGCCCCCTTGGCGGGTCGAAGGGGCGGAGCCCTTGGAGATGGGGGATGGGACGGGCAGGGGGCGGCGGGGGCGAGAAACACACCCCGGTCGCCGAGGCTCAGCCCCAACCCCCGAACTCAGTCCAGGTCGTCAAACGCGTCCGCAAAGTCCAGGTCAGGTATCGCGGAGACCGACGGAGCCGTCACGCGTGTGGCGAAGTCGTCCCGCCGCCGTGCATGGGCCACCCCGTCGTGGACGACAACCCAGACCGTGACCTCACCATGGGTGTCGTCCCGGACACCCCAGTCATCGGCCAACGCCGTGATGATGTTCAGCCCACGGCCACCGTGCGCGGTGACCGAGGGCGTGGACGGAACCGGGCGGGTCGGACCACCGCCGTCCGTTACCTCGACCGTCAGCCGTCCCGACGAGTCGACCCGCCACGCGGCGAGTACGTCACCGTCACCGGCCAGGGCGTCACCGAGCGGCCTGCCATGCCGACAGGCGTTGCTCAGCAGTTCGGAAAGGATCAGTACGGCGTCGTCGATGACCGATTCCGCCACACCACCGGTACGCAGCTGAGCGCGCATCCGATGTCTTGCTTCCCCCACGCCCGCAGGGCCATGGGGTACGGCCATGCTCGACGACGTGGGCACCTCCTGTGCCACCACCAACGCCACCCCCGAGACCTCCTTCGCCCCACGCCACGGTGTGAATGCCCCATTGGACTGGACTGGAAACCGGCCGGTGCGCGTCCGCTGACGCACTCGTAACGATCGAATACGGATCGAACGCGCCGGAGCACTCCCTGTAATCGGACGGCCGATTCCGAATGCCTTCTTGAGGCTTTCTGAGGCTTCCTTGGGGAGGGATTTTCCTTTTTGGTGAGTCGGCTCGGTGGGCCGTCCGGTGGGGCCGGTTCGGTGGGCCGGTCCAGTGTGTCGGCTCGCTGGCTCAGCGCCCCAACTGCCGCAACACCGCCCGCGGCCGATTGGTGATGATCGCGTCGACGCCCAGCTCGACACAGAGGTCGACGTCCTCGGGCTCGTTCACCGTCCACACGTGCACTTGGTGACCGGCCCCCTTCAGGCGCTCGACGTACGCCGGATGGTTGCGCACGATCCGGATCGAGGGCCCCGCGATCCGCACCCCCGCCGGCAGCCGCCCGTCACGCAGCCGGGGCGAGACGAACTGCATCAGATAGACCGTCGGCAGCGTCGGCGACGAGGTCCGCACCCGGTGCAGCGAACGCGCCGAGAAGCTCATGACCCGTACCGACGACTGGGCGGCGGACTCCGGCGCGTCCAGCCCGAACCGCTTCAGCAGGAGCAGTAGCCGCTCCTCCACCTGGCCCGCCCACCGCGTCGGGTGCTTGGTCTCGATGGCCAGTTCCACATGGCGCCCCGCGTCGGCGACGAGTTCGAGGAGCCGCTCCAGGGTGAGGACGGAGGTGTCCTCCCGGTCCTCGGGGCGGTGCTCCCAGTCGGGTGCCTCCTCGCGGCTCTGCCAGTTCTTCCAGGAGCCGAAGTCGAGGGCGGCGAGGTCGGCGAGCTCCAGCGCCGACACCGCTCCGCGGCCGTTGGACGTACGGTTGACGCGGCGGTCGTGGACGCAGACGAGGTGTCCGTCCGCGGTCAGCCGTACATCGCACTCAAGGGCGTCCGCACCGTCCTCGATGGCCTTCCTGTACGCGGCCAGCGTGTGCTCGGGAGCCTCTTCGGAGGCTCCGCGGTGGGCGACGACCTGAATCGGGTGCTGTCGTGCGTGGGTCACCGCGTCATGGTGTCATCGCGCGCGGGTACGCGTGGGGGCGGCACCATCGGCAATGAGTCCGTTTAGTCCGACAGATCCGATATAAAGGATGGTCCTGGACCCACAGCCACCGCTTATGGTGCTCTGACGGTCCATGGGAAAAGCTGTCGGCATACAGAAACACATGCACCAGAACCCCATGCAACACATGCACGGATGCACAGCTTCAGCGCGCCCGGACCGTCGAAGCGTGAACGAGCGTGACCGAGTGCGATCGAGAACAACAGCCGTGGACCGAGGAGAAGAGCTGTGAGCACCGAGAACGAGGGCACCCCGGTACCCCCGGCCCCGTCCGCACCTCCCGTGCCGGTGGAAACTCCCGCTGCTTCCATGCCGGCTCCGACACCCGAGACCCCCGCCCCTGCCGCGGAGGACGCCCCGACGGCCCCGATCCCCGCGACACCGCCGGGCACACCGACGGCACCGCCAGGTACGCCGCCGGCACCCGAACAGGGACTGCTGCCGCCCGGCGCTCCGGCGTACGCGTCCGGCGCGGACCAGAACGCGGGGGCGCCCGGCACGTACTCCTCCGCCCCCGAGGCGGGCTGGCCGCCCCCGCCGCCGCCCGCGACCCCGTCGTACGCCGACGGCGGCGGCGCGGGCAACGGCTGGGGCACCGCGTACCACCAGCCGCAGCCCACGCCGAAGCCCGGCGGCAGGCGCGGCGGACTGGTCGCCGCGATCATCGTGGCCGCTCTCGTCGCGGGCGGTGTGGGGGGCGGCATCGGCTACACGCTGGCCGACAGAAACGACTCCTCCAGCAGCTCCACGACGGTCTCCGCCGCCCAGAGCGGTGGCGACCTCAAGCGCGACGCCGGTACGGTCGCCGCCGTGGCCGCCAGGGCGCTGCCGAGCACCGTCACCATCGAGGCCGAGGGCAGCAACGGCGAGGGCGGCACCGGCACCGGGTTCGTCTTCGACAAGGAAGGCCACATCGTCACCAACAGCCACGTGGTGGCGGACGCGGTCGACGGCGGCAAGGTGACCGCGACCTTCCCCGACGGCAAGAAGTACGACGCCGAGGTCGCCGGCCACGCACAGGGATACGACGTGGCGGTCATCAAGCTCACGGACGCCCCCTCGGACCTCCAGCCCCTCACCCTCGGCGACTCCGACAAGGTGGCCGTCGGCGACTCCACCATCGCCATCGGCGCGCCCTTCGGCCTGTCCAACACGGTGACGACGGGCATCATCAGTGCCAAGAACCGCCCGGTGGCCTCCAGTGACGGCACCGGCAGCAGCTCGTCGTACATGAGCGCCCTGCAGACGGACGCGTCCATCAATCCGGGCAACTCCGGCGGCCCGCTCCTCGACGCCCAGGGCAACGTCATCGGCATCAACTCCGCCATCCAGTCCTCCAGCAACGGCGGCTTCGGTACCGGCCAGTCCGGCTCCATCGGCCTGGGCTTCGCCATCCCGATCAACCAGGCCAAGAACGTCGCCCAGCAGCTCATCAAGACCGGTGAGCCCGTCTACCCGGTCATCGGCGCCTCCGTCTCCCTCGGAGAAGGCACGGGCGGCGCGAAGATCACCGAGGGTGGCGCCGCCGACCCCATCACTCCCGGCGGCCCCGCCGACAAAGCCGGCCTCCAGCCCGGCGACGTCATCACCAAGCTCGACAACACCCCCATCGACAGCGGCCCCACCCTCATCGGCGAGATCTGGACCCACCAGCCCGGCGACGAGGTCACCCTCACCTACACCCGCGACGGCAAGACCCGGACCGCCGAGGTCACCCTGGGCCAGCGCGAGGGCGACAGCTGACCGGTCAGTCTTGTCCCCGCACGGCCACGACCCTCGGCCGTGCGGGGTGGGTTGCCCGGGCGGCCTAAGGGAACGGTCTTGAAAACCGTAGTGGCGTGAGAGCGTCACCGTGGGTTCGAATCCCACCGCCTCCGCAGGTCAGAGATGTGCTGGTCAGAAGGGGTGTCTCCAAGTGAGGGGCATCCCTTCTGCGTGGAGGGTGTCTCACCTTGATCCGGCTCTGTTGCGTTGTGGATCAGTGCGTGTGGACCAGGCGTGGACCAAAGTGCGGCGGAATGGAACCGCGTACGCGCTGGTCAGCGGCCTTCTGAGGTCTGGCACTCGCTTCGTCAGCCGGAGATCTCTGACCACACGGTTGCCTGCGCCGTTACACCCGTGTTGAGGCTGTTGCTCGTTGACGTGATGGTCAGCACAGCTGTACGGCCCTCCATCGTTCTGACGCAGATCACCGCTCCCACTGTGGCCTCGACCCGCTTGACGCCCTGGGCGGACACGAGATCGGAGCACTCCCGCCTCGTAGGCATTGTCTTCTCCGGCCACAGGGCAAGGTCTGGCTCAAAGCTGCTGGAGAGCCGAGGTGGGTTGACCAAACCCAGGTCGACATCGCCACTGCCGCCGGGGACGCGCTCTGGCGGTTTTTCGTCGAGGTACAGATCGTCATCGGTGATCCGCACTTGCCCCGTCCACTGGATGGTGCTGGCCGGTGAGGACAGCGATGCCGAAGGCGCCGGGGCTTCCGTCGAGGGTGAGGCGGTGTCCTGCTCACTCGCACTCGATGATGCGGACGCGGACGCGGACGCGGAAGGGGAAGCGGCATCGGCAGGAGCATCGGTGTCCGATGATGACGGCCACACAGCGACGAGCACCGGCACCACAATGGCCAAGGCAGGTATCAGGATGCCGATCACCCACCACGCCCACTTTGGCTGCCGGTGCTCCGAGGGTGGCTCATCGGACGGCCCCGGCGGAGTGGTGCTGTCCTGAACGCCGTCGGGATCGGCACTCAACTGGGGTTCCCATCTTTGTGGAGCCTGCCAACTGAATGGTCTCGCACCATACAAACACGGGGCGGGCTTCCGCCACATCGCCAACTCCACAGTAGGGAAACCTCAGTTGTTGCACAGGCACCGGAGCCGTCTATTCCTCGTCGGCGGCCTCCAAGACTCGCTCGATCTGTTCGTTTGAGCGCTGCTGGTTGCGGTGAATCGCCTTGGCGTAGAACCGGAACAGAACCGCGATGCTGTGTCCGGCCTGGCGCGCGACTTCGGCTGGGGATACGCCGGACTCAAGCCAGAGCGAGACTCCCGCGTGGCGCAGGGAGTACGGCACGTCAGCCAGTGGTGAGGCTGCCTCGGACTCCGTGAGCACCGCGAGCCGGGCAGCCTTCCGCACCTCCCCGTACTCCTTGGACAGGAGGTGGCCGCCTTGGGCGGCACGGAACAGCTGGCCATCCTCGGCGGTGCCGAACTCCTTGATGTGCTCGCGGATCAGGCGCACCAGGACGGGCGGGATCGGAACCGGCCGGGTCGCCTTGCGGGCCCGCTTCTTCAGGCCGCGCGTATCGAACGACTCGCCTGTGTCGGTCCAGCCGGAGCCGACTCGGGGCATGCTCGTGGAGAACAGGACTTCGCCCCAGCTCTCTTCGGGAAGCCTGAAGTCGTCCTCACGAAGACCGACCGCCTCACCAGGGCGGTTGGCCGCGTAGTAGAGGCAGCCGAAGAACGCCTTCAGATGCCGTCCGCGTTCGCCCTGCTCCCCGACAGCGTCGATCAGCGCCTTCGCCAGCTTCGGTTCGGGCCGGGGACAAACCGGAAGTCGATCTCGTCGTCTGTCAAGTTCGCTTAGACGACCAGTAGTCACAGGGGCTTATCTGTGCAGTTCAGCGGGCCAGGAACGGGCGCCGTCGTCAGTCGGTGGACTCGTCACCCTCCGGCGGATCGACGGCGTCTCGGCGGGCACCGGCGAAGATCTGCCGAAGCCGGGCGCGCTGGCGGGGGCTGAGCGGCGGCGCCTGGTCGACCAAGGCGCGGATGTGCGCTCGGTCAGCGGCCGTCAGGGACGTCTTATCGCTGTCAGGGATCTCGTCTGTGCGGTCGTTGTTCTGGCGGTCAGTCGCTGAAGGTCTTCCTCCCCGTCGTGTGGGCTGCCGCACACGACGGCAGCAACAGAGGAAGCCGCGCCGCGAAACGGGGGGATTGCGCCGGAATGCACGGCGGTCAGTCGGTGGGCTCGTCATCCCCGGACGCGTCGGGTTACACCACGTAGAACCCGCGCGGGATCTCCTTACGCAACCGTCCCTCCGACACCAAGACAGCCACGGCACGCACGGCCGTCGACTGGCTGATGTCGTACTCAGCGCTCAATGCCACGGTGCCCGGGAACCTGTCCCCGCTGCGCCATTCCCCAGCGTCCAGCCTGCGCCGGAGATCATCGGCGACCTGCGGGGCGAACGGCACTGAACGATCAAGCTGCATATACCCAGCGTGCGAGCGATTCCACTGGTCGGCTATCGAAATAGTCCACTAGTCAGCTAGTCTCGACAGTCCGAAACGCAAAACGCCCCAGCGCGGGAGCTCTGACCCTTCCGCACCGGGGCTGACCGAAGATTGGAGCTTCGGCTATGCGAAACCCTATCCACGCGTTCCTGCGATGGGTACTCGACGTGTTCAAGCCCGGCACCGGCAAGCGACGCGCTACCCCGCGCCCCACCACAGCGGCCCCCGTGCGGCGGCCCGAGGCGTCCCGTACGACCACATCCCGGCTTCCCGCCCACCGCTCCCCCTACGGGCTTCACGAGCGGCTCGACGGGGCGGCGGCGGCCATGGTTCGCCCGTACGTCCTCGCCGCCGAACGGGAGCGGCAGGGGGAGCGGGCGCGGCAGTACCGGCGCCGTGTCGCTGTGGTCCTGGCCACTGACTTCGGCATCGACCTCGACCGTCACGTCATCGGTGCCGAGGGGGTGTCGGCGTGAGCGCGTTTCCCGAGACGACCCCCGACGCGGATCTGTGCGGGGCGCGCCGGTACGGATGGCAGCGGCCCGGACCGGGCCGTCACCGTCTGCCCTGCCTCCTGCCCGGCGGGCACGACGGCGGCCACCAGGATGCGTTCATGGCGACGTGGCCCCCGACCTGTGAGGACTGCGGCACCACCACGGGACGGCTGGAGGGCAACACGACCGTAGAGGCGGACGGCACCGTACGGGACGGGCACCTGTGCGGCCCGTGCGCGACCGTGGCTGTGCCTGGTCCGGCCCCCGAGCCCGAGCCCGCGCGGCGGCCGGTGCGGATGTGCGTCCGCTGCTGCACGATCACGGACCGGCCGGTCGTCGTCTCCGAGGTACACGTCAACACCGGCCCCGGCTTCAACGTGTACGCCTGCCCGGACTGCGCGCCGCTGTTCCCGCCCGTGCCGGACGTACTCACCCTCCTGCCCGCCGGTCGTCGCGCGGGGGTGGGCGGTGAACGGGCGGGCGCACGGTGACCGTGCCCACCCTCGACCACGGCCCCGTCACGATTACCTGTCCCGCCTGTTGCACTGTCGACCACACGGCCGAACGGTGGCCCACAGAGCGGCAGTCCGAGCCCAGTTGCCATGCCACGTCGGCAACGCCCAGGCCGGATCTGGGTGCGGCCCGTGACGCATGGAAGAAGCGTGGTTGAGGCCGGTACGGGGTTGCTGGAAACACACGTGACGGGTGCTCGTTCGGCTGTCCCGCCGCCGTGGCTGACTTTCGGTGGCTCAGGTCAGAACTGTGTTTCTGCCGGCCGAACCGCAACGGTGGTCCTCATCTAATTCGACAACAGGGAACCGGGGTTGCAGCCGCGCCCGACTCCGAGCACGCCGACCGTCCCGGTACCATCGGCACCAGGGTCCTGATCAGCACTTCTGCGACCGGACCACCTCGAATGCTGTCCAGGCCGAGGGTGGTCCGGTCTCTTGTTGTTGGCCTCAGCCGCGCGAGCGACGCCGGATAAACCGGGGCTTCGGGATCAGCTCAGGGCCTTACGCACCTCGTAGATGGTGGGCCGATCCTCGGGAGCATGGCTGAGCATCGCGTCGATCAGATCGCCCAGCTCACCAGGCGCCTTCACGGGCCGACGCCGACCGTTCGCCACGGCCTCTCGCTGCACCGGGCGCGGAGCCTCGTCCGGGTACTCGACTGCCCGCCAGCCTGTGGCGGAGATGAGTAGGGACGCACCGAGCGCGTAGATGTCGGCTGCCTCCGTCGGCTCCGCTTCTCCGGTGGCGAGCACACTGCGGGCGATCTCCGGTGCCTCGTAGTGGACGAGGCAGCCGTGGAACGGGAAGTCGTACCCTTCGGGCACGTGTCCGCCTCGGGCAAGGGCGAGGTCGATGAGATGTGTCCGCTCCGGCCCGATGATGAAGTGGGCAGGCTGCACATCACCGTGCGCCCAGCCCTTTACGTGGAGTTCGGCCAGCGCTTTGACGCATTCCAGCGCCACGTTGGTGTCCGGTGCGATGGACGAGTCCCGCTTACGGCAGGGTTCCCACAGCCTGTACAGGTCCGGCCCCTCGTGCCACGGCTGGAAGTTCCACGTTCCGCGCTCCCACTCGCCGTACGCGATCTCAGCGAAGCCGAGTCGATGCAGGACGGCACCCTCGCGTGCGGGCGCGAGCGCAGTCCAGGGCTGGGCAGGCCAGTCGGCCGTGGCCTCGATCGGATAACCGAGCTTCACCGCGTACCGGCCCCGGTGGCTCTCCACCTCCCAGACCGAGGAGCCACGGCGGTCGATGACGAGGCGCTGAGCCGTGGGCATCAGGGCGTCGAGCACCATGATCGGCAGTTCAGGGGTTGAGCCGGACAAGGTCGCTTCTCCTTCCTGGCGAGCGCGGCCGACCACAAGCAGAGGTCGGCCGCGCCGCTGTTGCCGCGTACTACGCCTGACCGTACGGTCGGCCGCAGTCCGAATCGCACTGCGCGAGGTTCTCGCCGTTCACGGTCCACAGATCGTCGAAGACCATGAACCCGGCGGCCTTCATCGCGTGCGCCGAGGCGGCGACCATCTCAGGGTCGCGGGCTCCTCCGCCGGGCTTCGGGTTGTGGTGCAGGAAGCGACCCGCGTACGTCTCGCAGAGCCCGGCGTACTCCTTCGTGTGCAGGATGAGGGCGTGGAGGCCGAGGTCCACGTCATCGGACGGGACCATGGGGACGGTGGCGGTGGCCGCGGTGACCAGGAACGCGACCGCCTGGTCCGCGATCCGCTCGGCACGCTCGGCCGACTGTCCGTTGTGGACGACCACGAAGCGGGCGAGGCTTTCGAACAGCTCCTCACCAGCCACCGCGCGGCCGGTCTTCTGATCATTCGCTGTTGCCGTCATGCGCAATCTCCTTGTGTGAGACGGTGCGTGGCACTTTCCGCCCGCATGGATCGTCGAGCCTTCGCTCATGGACGACCGGGACGCGGGCTTGGATGGCCGGCCCCGAACGGGGACGGGGAGCCGGGGAGTTGGCACCCGTTCGGGGCGGCCGGTCTACTGGCTGGTGCTGAGGGCCTGCCGATCACCAGGCCGCACGACCCGCTGATGCAGATGATGAGCACCGACCCCGGCGTACCGGCCGATGGCGCGCATCACAGCCCGACCCGGCTGTTGCCGTTCTTGATGGTCAGACGTGCGCTCAGTTCCTCCCGCGCGCCGAGCGCCACCACGTTGTCCGGCATGGCGTCCCACTCCTTGCCGCCACGGATCGGCCTCATCTGCACGCGGCCACCGAGGTCACCCATGACGACGCCGATACGCCCACTGGCGCTGTCCTTCGCCAGTTCACCGATGCCTGGTCTGGTCTGCTGGTTGCTCGCCATGCACAGGAGCATCGCGATCCGAGGACCGCCGCCGAAAGGTCAGGCTGATTACCCAACTTGGGTAACATCGCGGGAAGTAGAGAATCAGCGACGTTGCGTAGCCCTCGCACTGTGGGAGCTTGCCCAATGCCCGACGCCGACCGGCCGCAGGAACTGCCTGCCAGGCTGCTCACCGATCCCGAGATGATCAATGCATGTCGGGTACGGGACTTCGCCAGAGTCTTCCGACTGGTGAAGACCAGAGCGGGCATCTACCCGTCGATGATCGCCAGACGATGCGAGCTGACCCCCAGCCGAGTGGGCGAAGTGGTCGCCGGGCGACGCCAGTTGCTGCACATGGACGTCATCGAGCGCATCGCCGACGGCTTGCGCATCCCAGGACACATGCTCGGGCTTGCCCGGCGGCCTTGGGAGACGCCCCGGGCTCTCGTCGTCGCCGAGCGCGAGGCACCTCAAGAACCGGAGCCGGAGAAGCAGACACCCGCGTCTCTGCCGGGGCCGGATGTGGACAGCATCCTGGCCTTGGCCACCCGAACAAGCCTCAGCACAGCCACACTTGAAGCATTCCGGTCGTCCATCGAAGACTACTGGCGACGGGACGACCAGCACGGCGGCGAGGCACTGAGGCCGGCCATCGTCGGCCAGCTCCGGTATGTCGTCGGGCTCCTGAAGGAGAGCCGACCACCGTCCATCCAGAACGGGCTGTACGGAATCGCGGCCGAGCTGGCACGCCTCACCGGCTGGACCTACTTCGACGCCCGCCAGTACAACCAGGCGCGCGCGTACTTCACCGAGGCGCTGCAACTGGCCAAGGAAATCGACGACCGCCAGTTCATGGCCAACGTCCTTGCCTGCATGAGCTTGCAGGGCACCTACCAGGACAAGCCCGCGGACTCCCTGGCACTCGTGACCGCCGCCCAGGACCAGGCCCGCTCAGCACTCGACACCACCCCACGGGTCCTGTCCATGCTGTCGATGCGCGAAGCCTTCGCTCACGCCACTCTCGGCAACCGCGATTCCACGCATGGGGCGATCGGAGAGGCGCACCGCCATTTCGAGCAGATCCGGGCGAGCGACCCGGACCCGTCATGGGTGACCTACTTCGACGAGACGAAGCTGATCGTCGACACCGGCATTGCTCACGGCCGACTGGGCGAGGCTGCGACCGCCGAACCCCTGATCGCGGACGCATTGCGGCGCGAGGCCCGCACCAACCAGCGTGGCCGGGCGTTTCACGCGTTCTGGCTTGCCCGTACGCAGCTGGACCAAGGCAAGCTTGACCAGGCGTGCCACACCGCCACGCAAGCACTGGAGCCCGCGTCGGCGGTGGCCTCCGAGCGGGTGTCGGGCCATCTGAGGGAGTTCTACGACCAGTTGGCCCCGCACAGGCAGGAGCCCGTAGCTCTAGCCTTCGAGGCGCGGCTACGGGCAGTCCTACCACCGGTCAGCGGATCGCTTCGTCCATGAGCAGGTACAGCAGGCCGACGAGCGAGCCGCTGCTCACGATCTCGCGGCGGTCGATCATGCCCCGCACCTCCGAGAGAGGTATCCACTCGATGCAATCGGATTCGTTCTTCTCCGTGGGTGGTCCAGCGTAGGTAGCGCCGTCCACGCGGAAGACGTGGTGCTGTGAATCGGTGATCCCGTTGGCAGGCTCGGCGTAGATCAAGGGCTTGATGGGGCCAGGGCGCCAGCCCGTCTCTTCCAGGACTTCGCGGGCCGCCGCCTCTTCCGGGGACTCGCCCTCCTCGACCAGGCCCATGGGCAATTCCCAGGCCCACGAGTCCGTGATGAAGCGGTGCCGCCACATCATCAGGACCTCTTGCCGATCATTGACCACGGCGGCCACGGCCAGGTGCCGGAGGCGAACGACGTGGTACTCCCACCTGCGCCCGTCAGGCTGCTGCACGTCGACCAGACACAGATTCACCCAAGGGTTGGTGTAGACCTGTCGCTCACCGTGGGTCTTCCACTCCATACCTGCGGCCCCTCTCGATCGGACTCCAGGATCTCAGACCGATCTGAAGGTGGGCGCACGTTCGACTCTTTTCGCGTCACCTTGACGAGATATCCCTCGCGTGCTCCGCACTCCGGCTGGAGCGGCCAAGCGTCAAAGGGGGGAGTAGTGGTGTGTCGTCGAGCTGGCGTGTGCCTTGCTGTGGGCCTGGAGCACACCAGAGAAGATCAGCGTGGGAAGCTTGGGTGCTACAGAGGTGGTTCCCGGTCTGACCAGTGACGAAGCGGCCCCAGTACTTGGCTGGCCGGTCCACGAGACCCCGCTGTTCCCCGCTGTTCCCCGCTGTTCCCCGCTCGATCTGGTGCGCTTGTGGTGCAGACTGCGCGCACGGTCGTGGTCTGTCGCCGTTCCGTGAACCGTGACCCCCTATCGGTCGATGAAAAGTGACCCCTTCCGTGATCGAGTGATCAGTCTGGCTCCATGGGAGTCAGGTG
>NZ_JBSFUU010000111.1:0-26000 GCF_053591955.1 Streptomyces sp. NPDC002845
ACGGCCACCCGGCGATCACCGCTGCCCGCACCCCGAAGAAACACCCCGAACCCGCCCGACACCCGTGATCAGAATTCACGCGGTGGATCGAGGCTCAGCATTCCTCGAAGAATGGCTCCCCTACTACTTCGACCGCCTTTCATAAGGTGCCGCCCCCCAACGCGCGGATGAACCAGACCCCCAGCCTGTGAGGAGTGCTGTGGACCCACCGCCTGCGTGCAGCAGTTGATCACCGTGCTGAACATGTTCCGATCTGGGCCTGCTCGTCGCTGAACATCGCACTGGTGCGCAGCGCGAAGAGGGCCGCCACGCCACGCCTCGGGAGATGTGCCAGACCCAGGCGGGCCGGGAAGGCGTACGAAGCCAAGTGGATCGCCGTCGAGCTTTCGCGTACATGGCCCGGTTGTGAATCGCAAAGCGCTTCGAGCAGGGCAGTGGCAGGCTGAAGCAAGGACGGACGTCAGCGGATGTCGAGTTCCGCGACGGAGCCAAGATCAGGACCCGTTCCCGTCGGTAGGCGGAGAGGGGAAGGAGACCTCTACCGTGCCGCCCTGGATGACGGGGCCGTAGGCCGTGCCACCACTGATGATGTTGGTCACCGCGCCTCGCGGATCCGGTGACAACGCCTGTGCCGTGGACGGTGGCTGGGCATCTGCGCCTTCGGGGAGGGTGAGGATAAGACGGCGCAAGGTGGTGAAGGTGCGGTGGCCAGCCGAGTCGGCTTTGAGGATCGTGGAGTGGTCACCGGGCAGAGCGGCGGTGTCAGGGAACACCGACTGCGCGGACGCGGCCGGAACGACACGATCGCCTTCCCCGGCGTAGACACGGAAGTCGATCGGGCACGTGCGGTCGGTGACAGCGGTGGCGTGCACGACATCACGCAAGATCGTGCGCAGCGTCGCGGTCACCTGGTCATTGAGCGGCCGCAGGTCCTTCTCCTGAGGATGCCCCAGACCCAGTACGTTGCGGCGCAGCGACAGTAACAGTTCCGAACCATTGTTGGGGCAGGCCAGCATAACCATCCTTTTGATGCGGACGAGTTCCTGGCCCGCACCGTCGGCCAGCATGCGGGCCAGATGCCGCTGACCCACCAGGCCGCCCTGGCTATGGGTCACGAGCATCAGCCTCTCGAAGCCACCCGCCTCCGTTGCTAGGAACTCCTTCAGGCTGTCGGCGACCGTATCGATCGACGGAAAGATGCGCAGGGGATGGAGACGCTTCACTCCGGTTGCGTACTCGAACGGCAGCGTTTCAACGAAGCCGAGTTCCTCGTCGTTCGCAATGAGCTGCTCAAGGGGTTGCCACACCTTGGGCCCGGACCTGATCCCGTGGATCATCACCACACCAAGCCGACCGTCGCTCAACGTTTCACCTCTCGCGCGGCGTTGACGGGAACTACACGTTATCTAGTGTCTCGTGACCCTGTTTGTGTTACTTGGCGTTGTTGTTGACGAGTTTCTTCATGCTGGTCTGGACGAGGCGGACCTTCGCGAGGATCTCGTCGGCGGTCGCGGTCCAGGTGCAGGGCTGATGCGTTCTCGGATGGTGAGATGACCGGTGGGGTCTGCGTGAACGTGAGGCGTGGCGTCATAGCGGATCAGCTGCTCCCCGCGACGGATGAGTATCCGTACTCAGGCACGGACTGCTGGACACGGTCATGCTGAGGGTGTTCAGCAGGCTCCCACGAGATGGCGTGATGTCATGGCTCCTGCGTACCGGCCGCGCTCCTTGGTGCGGCGGATTCTCCTCAACCCCGCCGCCCTCGGTTACCTCGGTCTGCTGGCGGCGATCGGACTGTTTGTAGCAGCCAATGTGCTGTTCAACGACAGTGCTGACGACCTGGTCCTGGCGGCGCTGCTCTTTCTGCCGACCCTGCCGACCGGGCTTCTGTTTGTTTCCGCAGGGGAATGGTCCGCCGTGGGCATGGCGGCTTCCGCCCTGTTCCAGGCGGTCCTCCTCGGGGCGGTCTGGAACTGGCTCGCGCAGTGGAGGCAGAACCGGAACCGCAGGCGACGCCCCTCCGCCCCCACCTCGTGACGCCGAGGCCCGAGGAGCCGGTGCTGTGTGTGTCGCCGAGACGTCCTTCCCCGACGGCCGTGATCGGTGCCCTCACCGTGCACGGCTGTGCCGCCGGGCCCTTCCCTGCCCGAGCCCGGCGGGCGGGACTGACCGCCCTCGGCTCCGAGAACACGGATCCGGGCTCAGTGGCTGTCGTCTCACTCACCCTTTCGAACTCGATGGACAGCTCGGCGACGGGAGGCTCACCCCCACTGAGTCCGAAGACCCGGATTGCTCGACGACACACGCTCGATGCCAGGCGTGATAAGTGCTCAGCCGGTGAGACCGAGTTCGCGTAGGGCGTCGGCGGGGTGGTTGCGGTAATGGTCGTGGGCGGCTGCGTTGTTCGTTCACCCGGCGAGGTGGGCGAGGCTGATCGCGAGGCTGTGGAAGGTCGCGAGGGCCCGGGGCAGGCTGCCGGTGCGGGCGCGGCAGACGTCTTCGCCGAAGGTCACGTCTCTCACGAAGTGCTGTGCCTCGATGGCCCACTGGCCGCGTACGCAGCGGGCGAGGACGGTGGTGTCGGCGATGTCGGACGGAGCGGTGGTGATGCCGAGTTCGGCGTCCGCGTGGATCTTTCCGTCGCCGCGTCCGGTGGTGTACCGCTCGACGAGCAGGGCCCGGGTGGCGTGCGGGAAGTTCACCTGCCCCGGCGAGAGGGGCTGCACGCGCACAATGCGGATCTCGTGGCGGCCCGAGTTGGTCTCCTCGGTGCGGTGCACGGCGATGTGCGGGTTGGTGGTTTCGTCCCAGTCGAGCGCATCCAGCCGGGCGAACAGGGCGGAGCGGTTCTCCTTGACGGGGAAGAGCCCGAAGGCGCCGCGGCGGTGAAGGTAGCGGGCGTGGCCGGCGACGGTGTGCAGGGCGTCGGCGGTGACGATCGCGCCGCTGATGTCGGCGATCATGTCCAGCGCGGCAGTGAAGTGCAACGTCTCGTGCGGCTTGTGCCGCATCTCCCGCTGGGCGAGCATCACGCCCGGGTCGACCTGGTAGACGCCGAGCAGGTGCAGCTGCAGGCCGTCGGCGTCGCGGGCGCCGCGCACGGTCTTGCCGTCCGCGGCCAGCTGCAGCACGTGCGGATCTCCGGCGATACCGGCCAGCGGGTCGGCGGCGTGGGCCTGGACGAAAGCACCGACGGCGGCGTCCAGCGCGTCCGCGTCCACCCGGGCCGGCGTGCGGCTGAGGGTGGTGGCCACCGGCAGTCTGTCCGGGGTGCCGGCGGGGACGTCGAGGGCGGCGAGGATGCCGGCGCCCTGGCCGCTCGCCCAGCGGATGACGCCGCGTACTGAGCGCACCCCGCACAGCAGGGCGCAGGCGACCAGGCCGAGCAGCATCGGCCAGGGGTGGGTGACCAGGTTCGCCGCGCGTGGATCGGGGACGGTACGGACCGCGTCCAGCAGCGATGGCAGTCGCTCGGGCGTGCACAACTCCTCGGCAGCGAGGCCCTGTTGCTCGGCGAGTTGGCGCGACTTGGGCAGGGTCGGGCAGGATGACATGCGGGCGCGGCCTTCACGATCATGCTGAGTGGTATCAACGTGATCATGGACGGTCGCGCCCTTCGATGTTCACCCGACCCCTGTCCAAGATCCGAGCACGCATCACGCCTGGTCCAGGTGAAGGGCTTCGCGTTCTCGTTCCAGGAGTTGATGTAGTCGCGGATCTGTTTGACCAGGACGTTGACGCTGGAGAACGTGCCGCGGCGGATCGACTGCCGGGTGATGCTCCCGAACCAGATCTCGACCTGGCCTCGATCCTTCAGCGAGGTTCGGACTCTGATCGACTCGGCGGTTCGCCCGTAATGTCCTCGTGCCTGTCGAGGTGGGCCGTCGCGTGACGCCGCGGGCGCGCCGGGTTCCACGGGCCCGGAATGTTGCGGGGTGTCCTCCGTTCTGGTCTTCGTCGGGGCGGGTGCCGGTCGTCAGGTGACGGCCGGGAGGTCGGTGAGCCGTTGCCAGCCGGTGGTGAACGCGCCTGCCCAGGGCCAGCTCTTGTCGATCCGCAGCCAGCGGCGACGGGCGTGCTTCGTGAGGCGGGCGGGCAGGTGGTAGAGACGGAAGCGCATGGTGTCGGGCTCGGCGTCGGCGAGGTCCTCGACATCGTGCAGGGCCAGGAGCCGGACCCAGGCGTCCAGGTCGGCAGCGATGTTCGCTGACAGCACCCAGGCCCGGTTGACCTCGAAGGACTTCGAGGGAAGGTTGCGCAGTCCCATCGCCTTGTTCGTGCGCACTCGGTCTTCCACTGACGCGTGGGAGCGGTGCAGGACATCGAGGAACTGCGCCTGATGCGAGCCGGCGATGCCCCACATGTGGCGGATGTTGGTGGCGGTGATGCTGTAGCGCCAGCCGGTCTTCTTCTCGAAGTCGGTCAGCTTCTTCAGCTGCCGTCCCGAGGGTTTGACCCGGCGGACGATCAGCCGCATCCTCTCCGGCCAGCCCTCGCGGGTGTTCAGGCCGGTCAGCTCGGCCACGAAGTAGCCCTCCTGGAGATCGCCGTTCTGCTGCAGGGAGGTCTTCCACGCCTGCTCGGGCAGCTTCGCGATGGCCTTCTCGTCGGTGTCGGTGATGGTCCAGCCGACCGTGTAACGGACCGTGCGCCGCGCGGTGTTCAGAGCTTCGAGGTGTTTCAGCAGGTCGTGGGTGGCCCCTGCGCCGTCCACTCGCACCAGTATCTTCGCCCTGGAGGAGCCGGGGATCTGGGTGAGGGCCTCGGTGAGCACGGTGATGTGGTCGGCGACCGTGTTGGACCCGGCGTTGCCGGGCCGCAGCAGCATCGCCAGGCACTCGGCCGTGTTCGCGCACCAGGCGGCCAGCGGGTGGAAGCCGAAGGTCTTCTTGAACGTGACCGCCGCCTGCTCCTTCTTGGAGGCGGATGTGATGATCGTGGCGTCCATGTCGATGACGATCCAGCCGGTCAGGCGCTTGCCCGCCACGGTCAGCCAGGGGAAACCGCCCGGTCGCAGGTGCAGCAGTGACCACACGTGAGCGCGTACCGCCCGGCGGACCCATCCGATGGCGCCCACGGTTTCCTCGTCGATCGCCGCCAGGGCGCGATGCGTGGTGGAGTCCGAGGCGCCCGTTCCGAACAGCGGACCCTGGTGCAACTGGAGTTGCTCGGCCTCAGAGACATTCGTCGCGCCGAGTGCGATGGCCACCGCGAGCTGCACGACCAGCCCGGCCCGGTCCCGCCAGCCGTGAGCGACCCCCACCGGGAGCACCTTCGCCAGGGCGTCGGTCAGTCCCGTACGGTCCGCGTACCTGCGCAGCAGCACCGACCCGGCGTACCCGATCATCCCCTTGCCGTCGGCCCGCACGGCCAGCCCACGGTCCCACCCTGTACGCTCACTCACCAGAAAGGTGCCCTGACTTTCGTGACGGATACGGCCTAGACACTCGCATCCTCGCAGGTCAACGGCACCTTTCTGCTATCGGGGCGTCAGGTCACCCAATTCCGCTGAATGCCCAGGGCTGGCTGCACGGGAGGGGCGGTGCCGGACCTGAAGCTATACAACACGAAAGGCGGCGTGATGGAGGTCGCGCCGCGTCTCGCTGATGCCGAGGCCGATGTGCAGAGCATCGTCGAGGGCAACATGGAAAAGCTGCTCGGGGTCCGGTTCCTGGCGAGCGAGTACAGCACCGGGCCCGTTGACTCTCTTCCCGAGGGTTCCCCAAGCACACCGGAGCGTGGTCTCGCCGCAGCGTGCGCCTGACCTGGAGGTCTATCCGTCCCACGCGGGAGGTTGTCCATCCCGATGGAATCTCATGACTCGGCGATCGTGGAGTACAGAGTTCCGGCACCTGGTCCGTGACCGGATCGGGCCCGCCGTCGCGGCCCAGCCCTTCAGTCGTAGATCGGTTGGGTGGCTGTAGCTCTGCGATCTCGCGGTCTGGGTAACTCGCCTGTATGCAGGCGGAGTTGCTGGACGCGCCATTGGCGGTGACGGACGGGGAGTGGGCCGAGGAGTTCTCCGACCGGCTGGAGGATCTCCTGCTGGAGGTTCAGGTGTACGGCTTTGTCGTCCGGCGACGAGGGGCGACCCATGGCGTGTCGCTCCTCTCGGAACTGGAGACCTGCCGGGCCGCACCCTGCAACGCCAGAAACAGGGCACGGAAGCCGCTCCCTGTCCGCACACAACCGCCGCGCTCAGGGCAGGGGCCACCAGGTGCCGGGAGTCCAGTCGCGGTCGGCCCACAGGACCTTGTACTGGGGGCACGCGCCGTCGAAGGCGATGTGCGGCGCGATGTCGAGGATCATCGTGGCGCGGGAGACGGGGTCGTACTCGGGCCAGGCCGGCAGGTGGTCGGACTGGGGGACGGCGTGGCGGCGGAAGGCGGTCCAGGCGTCCTGGACGCCATGGCAGAGGACGGCCACGGCTGGTTCGGCGCTGTCCTCGTACAGGCCCCAGGCATATGGGATGTCGGAGCCGTGGAACATCCAGAACTCCTCGGGCAGCCCCGGGAAGGGGCCCGTGAACAGGTAGTGCCAGACGGGCGCGTGGTGGGCCTGGGCGTCGGCGAGTCGCAGGGTCGAGGCGCGATAGCGCTCATCGGACATGAACATCCGGTCGGTGTCCTCGGGGGTGGAGTCGGGGTGCAGTGCCGCGTAGGTGGCGGCGGCCTGCTCCGCTCCGGTGCCGAAGATCTCGTGGCGGATGGTGGCGGTGTGGTCGGCGGCGGTGGGATCCATCAGGTGGTAGAGACCCGCCTCGTTGCCGGTTGAGCCGATGACGAGTGGGATCCCGGCCGCGTGTCCCGCGGCGAGGGCGCGGGTAGGGCGTTGTGGGAGGAGGCCGCCGTCGACGGTGGGCCGCCAGATCCATGTGGCCTGTATGCCGTCTGCCAGGGCGAGTTGGGCGGCCAGGACGTCCTTCGCAGGCACGTCCCGCAGGCGTGTGAGATCACCGCCGGGCGGGTCGAGCAGATCGGTGAGGCGGCGGGCGAGGCTGGTGGTGGCGTCAGGGGTGGCGACGTGGTCGCCGCCGCTGTGCGTGATCGCGCGGTGGAACAGGCCCTTGGCGGCGGGTGCGGCCATGAGGTTGACGACGCTCTTGCCTCCCGCGGAGACGCCTTGCACGGTGACGTTGCCGGGGTCGCCGCCGAAGCCCGCGATGTTCTCCCGCACCCAGGCCAGGGCCGCGATCTGGTCGCGCAGGGTGTTGTTCGCGGCGGCGGCCTCCGCGGGACCCAGCAACCCACCGAGGTTCAGCAGACCCAGCGCGCCGAGGCGGTAGTTGAAGGTGACGACCACGATGCCGCGCCGGGCGACCGCCGCGCCGTCGCCGATGAACTGCGCGCCCGAACCGACGGTGTATCCGCCGCCGTGGATCCACACCTGAACCGGCATCCGGACGCCCTCGGCCGCGTCCTCGGGCGCGCACACGTTGAGATACAGGCAGTCCTCCTCGAAGGGTGCCTCGTCATCCGTATCAAGGCTGACGCCGAAACCCAGGCCCTGAGACGGCTGCTGCGGGGCGCGGTTGCCGAATCGGCTGCCGTCCCGGATCCCGTCCCAGGCGACTTCCCGATGCGGTGCCGCCCAGCGCAGTACGCCCACCGGAGGCTGCGCATAGGGGATACCACGCCAGGCACGGACGCCGTCGTAGGCGATGCCTCGCACAGCGCCGGACCGCGTATGGACGACGGTCATGGGGCTCCTTGTTGTTCGGGTGGCGCGGCGACATAGTTGACCCGGCCGCCGAGCGTCCGTGCACCCTGCCACGCGACGCGGTACGCGAGAGATCAAGACTAATTCAAGCGCGCATCGGCCGACTGCCGCTTCATCGCCCAGGTTCCGGCCACCGGCAGCGGCACTCGTGAGCGGCGCGGTGGCGTCCTCGCGTCTCTGCGTGCGAGCCTCTGTCATCCATGCAGCCGGGGAAACCCGGGAGTTGAGAACGATCGCCGCCAGGATCAACCAGCCGCCGGTACCGTACGTGCCGAGCTCCGAGTGAGTCGGAACGCTGGAGGGCGGTTGCGGTCGGCGTCCTCCCAGAACCACACGATCCGACCCACCATCCCGGGGCCGAGGATGGTGGGAAGCCCGATGGGAGGGCTGGCGGGCATCGATCCGTCGTCGGTCTGCACGTTCGTGCCACACATGGTCGCGGCCTCGATCTTGACGAGCAGTGCTTCAGGACTGTCGAAAGGTCGGCGACGGCCGGCACGTCACCACCGGTGGTGAGAGCATCAACTGCCGGTACGTCGTCAACGTGCCGGAGGCTGAGGCGCCAAGGTGGTCATGTCAGCCAGGCTGGATGTCCCGACGGTGCACTCGCGGCGTAACGTCCAGTACGCCGCCGTCCCGAGGGGCGTCGTCGAGAGCATCCGTCGGCTCGCTTGCGGGATGGCCGCGCTGACATGACGCACGGGGCCGGCTCATCCCGTGCGGTAGAGCGTGATGAGTAGTTCGATCGCGGCCTGGGTGGCGGGATGTGGTTCGTGGTGCCACCTGGTCCCTGACGCACGTGCTGGGCCCCTGCGTGCGATGGATATGGTGCTCAACAACCGGATGTCGGCCGCCGAGGAGGCGGAACGATGGGGTCTGGTCGTCGGCGTCGTTGAGGACGACGAACCGGCCGCCGCAGATGATCAATTCCAAGGGATGCCTGCGGAGGGTGTGGGGTGGGCGGCGGCCAAAGCCACCGCGAGACGGTCAGGCGGCGGGCTGCCGGCCCTGGTTGTCGAGGTGGCAGCGGGCGGTCAGGCGTCAGGGTCGACTTCGGGGTGCGTGAACCGCACGGGCTTGCCCAGCGACCGGGCGTAGGCGATTTCGGCTCGGGTGCTGTCTCCGATGTAGTCGCCGACTACGAGCACCTCATCAGCGAGCCGGATCTTCGCCCTGTGCAGATCGTCGAGTCGAACCTTCAGCGCCTCGGCCTCGACAGGATCGGACCAAAGTTCGTGCGGCGACTTCATATCACAGCCCGGTTTGACAACAATCTTTCCGGCTTTGGTCTCCCGCAGATCGGCCTCGTTCATCTCGGTCATGAAGCGGGTGGAGCCGCAGATCACGACGATACGCGGGAGGCTCAACAGCTTCTTCGCGTCGGCGAGCTTCTCCTCGGGGGTGAGCAGTTGCGGGTATGACACTGGTTCCTCCTGGTGGTGTGGTCCAAGGGGTGCCTGCGGAGACGAGAACGAGGGTGTCCAAGATCGTTTTGTGACGAACGACGTGGACACCCTCGCGACAGCACTCTATGCGACGACCGACGACATGCTGAAGGAGCATCCCGACCTGGCGCCGTGGCGCCCGCCGGTCGGCATTACGCCCCGCCTGAGCGATGCCGAACTGGTCACCCTCGCCACGATGCAGGCCATACTCGGCTACACCTCCGAGGCCAAATGGCTCCGCCATGCCCGTGCCCACCTGCGCCACCTCTTCCCCTACCTGCCCAGCAGCCCGGCTACAACAAGCGGCTGCGCAAGGCCGCCGGTCTGATGCGAAGCGTCAACCGGATCCTGGCCACCACCACCTCGGTGTGGAGCGACGACGTATGGGTCGTGGACTCCACCCCGGTGGAATGCGGCCGCTCCCGCGAGACCGTCAAACGCTCCGACCTGGCAGGCTTGGCCGAATACGGCTACTGGGCCAGCCACAGCCGCTTCTTCTGGGGCCTGCGCCTGCACCTGGTCTGCACCCTTCAGGGCCTGCCCATCGCCTTCGCCCTGACCGGGGCCAAGGCCGACGAACGCGAGACCCTCCTCGACCTCCTGGCAGCCGAATGCGAGCTTCTGCGAGAGCGCCCCCGACAGACTCTCATCGGCGACAAGAACTACTTCGACCGTGGTTTCGAACGCGAACTGTCCGAGCATGGAGTCCACTTGCTGCGGCCTGCCCGTAAAGGTGAACGGGAACGGCCTGGCGCAGCCCTGTTCAAGCCCGCTGCGACAGGTCATCGAATCGATCAACGAGACCTTCAAGGGGCAGCTTGACCTCGAACGGCACCGAGGGCGCACACCCGGAGGTGTCATAGCCCGCGTCATGCAACGCATCCTCGCGCTGAGCGCCGCGATCTGGCACAACGACGCCACCGGACAAACCGTCCTACGCTCACTGATCGCCTACGATCACTGACCCCTTGGAATAGATCATCTAGCGACCGCCTCCTCCCTGGCCGGGGGCTCAGAGGAGACCGGCGCAGCGCCTGGCGACTCCTACGCGCCGGAGCCGGGGCGGGCCTGCACGATCTCCTCGCGGAGGAAGCGCGGCTCATCGCGGAGATGGCGGGGAGCGGGCGCAGGCCCGTATGGCGTCATTCGCCGGTCGCCGGGTGCGCGGGCGCGATGGTCGCTGACGCCGACAGTGTGCTCGGCGTCGTTCAGGCGATATGCCTGTCAGGGCGCGGATCCGTCGGGTCAGTGCGGCGACATGGCGCTCCGGGTTGGTCTCAGGCATTCCTATCGGGAGGCGCCTTCCCGCGTCGGAGGCGCGCCGGGCGGGAGCGGCGAAACGGGTGTCCGAGGGGGCTTCCCGGACACCCGTTTCGCCTTCACGCGGGAACAACTGATGAACAGCCGCCCGCACGTTCGCCGCCGCAGTAGGATCAACTCCGTCGGCGATGGGCGATGGCCTCGATCTCGAAGAGCAGCTCGGGCCGGACCATGCCCGCGACCACGGTGGAACGAGCAGGCCACGGCTCATTGAAGTACTTCGCGTAGATGTCGTTAATCTCCGTGAAGTCCTCCTGCCGCGTGAGGAACACCGTGGTCTTGACCACCGTGTCCAGTGACGCGCCGGCCGCCTCCAGGTTCCGCAGCGACTTGATGGCCACCCGCATCTGAGCGCCGAACTCGTCGGGAATGATCCCGCCCGCGTCCCGTCCGATCTGACGCGTGAATAGAACCTGTTCAGGGTGAGTGTGGGCAGGGTTGGTGCCCGGTGGTCGCGATGGGCCGCCGGGTGTCTGGCCCTGTCGGTCAGGCAGCGTTCTCCCTCTGGTTTGAGGGTGACGGTGTAGCCGAGCTGGTTGAGGGCGGTGATCGCGTGGCGGGTGGTGCGTTCGGGGTCGCGCTGGGCGAGGTAGGTGCCGCCGAGCTCGTGGTAGGGGACGTTGTCGGTGAGCAGGTGCCAGATCGCGGTGATGATTCCCCGGACCGGTGGCGGACCGCCCGCCACCGGTCCGGGGTCTTCGGCGTCCGTGCCCGCTCCCTGACCATGCTGTCCGAACATTCCGGGAACACCTCGTGATTCTTTCCGTCACTCTCACCTGTCTCATCGCCCTGATCTTCACGGTGCTCGGACTGGCCAAGGCGCTGGCCTTGCCGAAGATGCGCGAACTGGCCGCGGAGGCCGGGTTCTCCGTCGCGGCCTACCACCGCATCGGCGTGCTGGAACTGGCGGGCGCCGCCGGCGTGGCGCTCGGCCCGGCCGTACCGCTGCTCGGTGGCCTCGCCGGTGCCGGGCTTCTCCTGCTGCTCGCCGGAGCCGCGGTCGTGCACCTGCGCCAGGGCGACCCGGTGGCCGGGCTCGCGCCCGCTGCTGTGTGCGCGGTACTGGTCGCCGGGTACCTCGTGGCGCTGTTCGGCTGAGGACGGACGGGCCCCCTCGACGCGGGGCGGCACCGGAGTCTTCCCTCTCCTGGTGCCGCCCCGCTTTGTTGCCTCTCCATCGCCTCGGATGTCTCAGCCCCCGCGCCCTCGGCCAGATGGCCAAAACACACAAAGGGACGGTGCCGGGCGTCCCCTCCCGGCACCGTCCGGGGGCCGTGCGCCGCTCAGGCACGGCCCGCCCGGGGTGGCCTGCCGGATCACGCGGACGCTACGGGAGCGTCCTCGGCGTCAGCAGGCGGGTGAGCACTTCGTCGGCGGGTGGCCCTTCCAGTGGGGGGGAACTTCCGCGGCCCAAGAAGGAGTACCGGCCCCGAACCACCCCAACGAACCCCTTCCTCTCCACTCAGGTCTTCGGAGCAGCCAGGCGCTACCTGCTCGACCGAGACCTACGGGTCCCGGACACCGCCGAACGGTCCAAAGTCAGCGGTCGGGTTCGGGGTCGCGGTCCAGGGTGCCGGCGATCTCCAGTGCGAGGCGCAGCTCCATCGGGTCGCCGATCGGGTGGCCCAGCAGTTCCTCGGCCCTGTGGACACGGTAGGTGACGGTGTTGCGGGCGATGTGGAGCTGTTCGGCGGCGGTCTGGGGACTGCGTTCGCAGGCCAGGTAGACGCGCAGGGTCTCGCGGAGGTCCCGGGTGCGCGGGTCGTCGGCGAGCAACGACCCGAGCACGTCCTCGGCGTACCACCGGGCCTGCTCGTCGTCAGCGGTGGCCAGGGCCAGGGTCCGTACATCGGCGTAGTCGTACCAGCTCGTCCGGGTCGCCGCGGCGACGCGTTCGGCTTCTCGCGCGCCAAAGTGGCTGCGGCGCAGTCCGCCGGGTCCGAAGGCCACGGGTCCGACCGCCACTCTCGTCCCGGGCGGGGGTCGCAACCGCCGCGCGGGACTGCCCTGGGCGGGCTTGGCCCGCCAGCCCGCCCAGGCCCACACCTGGCCGGGGACGACGGACAGGCTGAGCCATCCGTCGGCTGCCTGCGCACGGGACAGGTCTTCGGCGCAGCGTTGCAGGTCGCCGGTGGTGTGCCGGTCGTCGGCCGTCACCACGAACGCCTGGTGGTGGCGGGCCAGTTCGTACCCCAGCGTGGCGGAGGCGGAATCGGTGGGAACATTTCTGCCGGCCAGCAGATCGTCGATGATCCGGCGCCGTTCGGCCTCCCGGCCGGCCTCCCAACGGGCCCGCTCGGCCAGGTACTCCTCGGCAAGGCGGCTTGCGTGGGCGTCGGCGTAGGCGAACAGCAGGTCGCTGACCCGATGGTTCTCCTCGCGGCGGACCGGATCGGGCCGGCCGTCGATGACGGCGATGAGCGCCTGGTGCAGGTGGGCGTGACCGATGCGCACCCCGCGCAGCACCCGGTCCAGGGGAATGCCGCGGCGCGCGAACTCCTGGCCGGCTGCGGCGGCTTCCTCGGTGATCGCCCCGGCGGCCGCCGCGGCCGACGGCGGGACGTCCTCCAGCAGACCGCGCAGTGCCAGCAGAACGGCGGATTCGACCGAGGACCGCAGCGTGGCGAACGGAGCAGGGCCCCCGCCGTGCTCGGGCACCCGAGCGATGATCTCCTCGGTCATCTCCAGCGCGGCCTGAACGGCCCAGGCGACCGGTCCGGCGCCCAGCAGCGCCCTGGCGACTGCGACGGTGACCGCCGAACTGGCCGGCTCGGGGGTTTCGCGCGGTGTGCCGGGCGGGGCCAGAGCCAGGATCCAGCCGCGGGGGTTTTCGCTCATACGACCAGTCTTAGCAGGGGAGACCCGCCAGCTCACCGCGGAAGAAGACCAACGGCCTGGCGTCGTGGACCGCCCGCGCGTGCTGGACCAGGCCCGCCACGGCGACGTGGTCGCCGACCTCGTGGACGGTATACAGCTCGCAGTCCATCCAGGCCAGGACACCGTCCAGCAACGGAGATCCCAGCGGGCTGGGCGCCCAGTCCCGGCCTGCGAACCGGTCGGCGTCCCGAGCGGCGAACGAGGCGGCGATCTGCGGCTGCCGCGCCGACAGGACGTTCACGCAGAACCGGCCCGCGTCCTGGATACGCGGCCAGGTGGTGGAGGACTTCCCGACGAAGAACGACACCAGCGGCGGGTCCAGGGACGCGGAGGTGAACGACCCGACGGTCAGCCCGACCGGGAGAACGCGGTGCAGGGCGGTGACGACGGCGACACTGGACGGCACATGCCGCATGACCTCTCGCAATGGGCTCATGGCACCACCTTGCGCGCCCGGTGGCCGGCTCCGCTTGGTTCCCTGGCATCAACCGGCGCCGGTGATTTGGTCACGGCACCAGGCCGGCCTTGACGTACATCTGCCGCACCGGGCCCGGATCCCTGTCCGCCTCACGCGGCCGGTCCGCCGAGCCGACCTCCGACGCGCCGGGAAACCGGAGGATCTCCAGAGCGAGCTGTGTTTCCAGCGTGGCCATGGAACCGGTCGATCCGAGGAGTTCTTCGGCTCGTTTGACACGGTAGGCGACGGTGTTACGGGCCACGCCCAGCTGCTGGGCGGTGGTCTTCAGGCTCCGCCCTGTCGCCAGGTAGCAGCGCAGAGTCTCGCGCAACCGGTGCGACCAGGGGTCCGGGGCGGCCAGCGGGCCCAGTGTCTCCCGCAGGTACCAGCGTGCCTGCTCGGCGTCGGCCGTCAGCAGGCACGCGGTCCGTATCCGCGTGTACTCGCACACGCCCGGGGCCGTCGGCATCGCCGCGGCGATCCGCGCGGCGTGCCGCGCGCTCAGGTGGCTGCGCCGTAGCCCCGCCAGGCCGAACGACGGGGGGCCGGCCACGGCGCGCCACCCGTCCGGCAGGCTCGGTGGCCACAGCAGCCGGTGCGGGCGGGCGCTCAAACCGATCCATAGCCACATATCCGTGGCATGCCCTGCCATCTGCAGCAGCGACTGGCCTCCGGACGCAGCCAGCAGTTCGGCGACCGGCGGGTCCGGACCCGGACCGGTGTCGAGGGGGCTCTCCCGCCACAGGATCAGGGCGACATGGTGCCGGTCCACCGCGTAGTCCAGGGTGTGTTCGGCGGCCACCGGGTCGCTCTGCTCACCGGAGACGACCGCCTCGACCATGCGCCGGCGTGCGGACTCCTCGCTGGACTCCCACCGGGCCCGCTCGGCGACGTATGCCTCCGCCAGCTGCCCCGACAGACGATCGGCCTGCTCGAACAGCGCCTCGACGGCCGTTGCGGGCAGCTGGCCGTCGGGGGCGGCATCACGCAGAGCACGGTGCAGGAAGGCGTGTCCCAGCCGGATCCCGCGCAGCACCCGTTCCAGCGGGATGCCGCGGCGGACGCAGTCCCGAACCGTGTCCACGCCGTCGCGGGGCCCGCCCTGGGGAGCGCGGTCGTCGCCCACCAGAGCGCAGAGTGAGGTCAGCACCAGTGCTTCGGCGTCCCGGTGCAGCGTCGCGAACGGTGCCGGTCCGACCCCGGGTTCAGGGACGCTGCTGATGATGTGCCCGGTCATGGCCCGAGCGGTGTCGATCGCCCACCGCACCGGGCCTTGACCGAGCGATCTTCGAGCCGACGCGAACGTGGCGGTGTCACAGCACGGATCCGCCGACCGCGGACCGTCCAGGTTCCTGATCCAGGAAACGTCCATCACGTCATTCCACCACCGCGAAGGCACCGGCGGAGAGAACACCCGGCGCAACTCCTGACCCCGACTTTGGGCCCCGGGACCAAGCGAGACGACCGCGGCAGCCAGTGAAATCGGCTGAACGCCCTGCAAGGGGAACGCTTCAAGGAGGCATCCCATGACCGTCCCCGGTGATTTCCCGCTGGACTGCAGCCCGTCCATCGACGCCGACCTGGTCCGGCGCGCCCGGGACCTGGGTCCGCTGATCGAAGCGAACACGGCCGCGGCCGAACTCCAGCGGCGGCTGCCGGAGACGACCGTCGCCGCCCTCACCGAGGCCGGCCTGTTCAAGCTGACCGTGCCGCGCCGCTACGGCGGCCACCAGGCCAACTTCGCCACCTTCCTGGCCGTCAACGCCCAGCTCGCCCGCGCCTGTGGATCGACCGCATGGGTGTCCAGTCTGATCAACATCTGCAACTGGGCCGTGGGCATCGCTCCCGACCGGGCGCGTGACGATGTCTTCGGCGCCGACCCCGACGCCCGGGTCTGCGGTGTCCTGGCCCCCAGCGGCACCGCGACGCGCACCGGTGACGGCTACACCGTCACCGGTTCCTGGGGTTTCGCCTCGGGCAGCCTCCATGCCACCTGGGCGACGCTGGGCGTACAGGTCACCGACGAGGACGGCCAGGTCGTCGAGTTCGGCAATGTCGTGATCCCGATGGACGCCCTCACGATCAAGGACACCTGGCACGTCACCGGCATGCGCGGCACCGGCAGCAACACCCTCATCGCCCAGGACGTCTTTATCCCCGCTCACCGCTACATTCCGCTCGCTTTCGGCACCGACGTGCCCGACCACCACCCCGACGAGCCCCTCTACCGCTCCTCGACGGTCCCCTCGCTGGCGCTGATCCTGACCGGGCCTCAGCTCGGCCTCGCCCGCGCCGCCCTCGACCACACCCTGTCCACGATCGGCAAGCGCGGCATCTCCTACACCTTCTACGACCAGGCCGTTCAGGCGCCCTCCACACAGTTCCAGGTCGCCGAGGCCGCCGAACTCATCGACACCGCCGCCCTGCACGCCTTCCGCTCGGCCACCCAGATCGACCAGGCCGCCGCCGAAGGCCGGGCCCTCGACGTCACCGAACGGCTGCGGGTACGCATGGACACCGGCTACGCCATCACCCGCGCCCGCCAGGCCATAGACCTGCTGCTGGACGTCAACGGCGCCTCCAGCTTCGCCGAGTCCAACCCGCTGCAGCGCATCTGGCGCGACTCGGCCACCGCCGCCCGCCACGCCATCGCCAGCCCCACCATCAGCGCCGAAGCCTACGGACGGGCCCTGCTCGGCATCCAGGAGCAGATGACCCCCGTCGTCTGACCCCGGCAGCCGCTCCCTCCACCCACCAGATCAAGGAGCGACCATGGACCGCATTCGTCCCTCGAGTTTTGTTCACGTCGTCTACCGCACCCACCGCTTCGCTTCCATGCTGGACTGGTACCAGAAGGCATTCGGCGCCCGTATCCAGTTCGAGAACGAGACGCTGGCCTTCCTGACCTACGACGAGGAGCACCACCGCTTCGCCTTCGCGAATCTGGATATGTTCGACCCGGACGCCAAGGAGAAGAACCGCACCGGTCTGGTCGGGGTCGATCACGTCGCCTACACCTTCGCCTCGCTGCGCGACCTGCTGGAGAACTGGGAACAGCTGAGGGGGATGGGGATCGAGCCGTACTGGTGCCTGCATCACGGCATCACCATCTCGCTGTACTACGCCGATCCGGACGCCAACTGCATGGAGTTCCAGGTCGAGTGCTACGCGACCCCCGAAGAGGCCAACGCCTTCATGGCCGGCCCCGGATACGCCCAGAACCCCATCGGCGTCGAATTCGACCCCGCGGACTGGCTCGACCGCCTCCGCACCGGCACCCCGGACACCGCGTTCCTGGTCCGCCAGGTTCACGAGCCCGTATCCGAGATCCGCTTCCCGGCCCCGGCCTGACACGCGAGCGGGCCCTTCGTCACGCCCGCCCTGGACCGGCCTGCCTGATCGTCCACGGACCCTCCCGGCGCACACGGTCCTGCCACCGGACACAGCCGCCGACCCTCTGCTCTCGTCCTGGCCTCGGCAAGAGAACGAGCAGCAGGTCGGCACCTCGCCCAACCGAAGGGCACCACCATGCTCAACCCCAGAACCACCCCGTCCGACCTGAAAACGGCCCATCAGGATCTCCACAGTGAGCAGGGCGCCCTGCGCGGCGAACACCCGGGGCGGGCCCGCAACCCGGTGATCAAGGTGGCCGACCTGGCGTGGCTGGAGTTCGAGAAGCCAGACCTGGACCGGGCGGAGGTGTTCGCCCGCGACTTCGGATTCGCGATCGCCGCTCGTACGCCGGATGCTCTCTGGCTGCGCGGCAGCTTCGCCGGCTCGCCCTGCATGGTGATCCGGCGCGGCCGCACCTCCCGCTTCATCGGCCCGGCGTTCCGGGCCGCGGAGCGTGCCGATCTCGACCGGCTGGCACGGGGCACCGGAACCACGGTGCGGGACACGGACGTCCCCGGCGGCGGCAAGGGCGTCGACCTGCTCGATCCCTCCGGCTTCCCGGTCCGGGTCGTGCAGGGCGCCGAGCAGGTGCCCGCACTGCCCGAGCAGCAGCCCCTCCTGCTCAACTTCGGCACGGATCACCGTCGGACGAACGCCACACAGCGCCCGCCTCGCGAGCCGTCCCGCATCCAGAGGCTGGGACACGTGGTGTTTCAGACGCGGGTGTTCGCCCGTGCACTGGACTGGTACCTGGACACGCTCGGGATGATCGTGAGCGACTTCCTGTTCCTGGACGGGCAGCGCGAGCGCGGTCCAACGATGGCGTTCATCCGCTGCGACCAGGGTGGTACGGCCGTGGATCACCACACCATGGCCATGCACCTCGGGCCCGGCACCGGCTATGTCCACTCCGCGTACCAGGTCACCGACCTCGACGCGATCGCCGTCGGCGGCGAGTACCTGGCCGAGCGCGGCTACGAACGCAGCTGGGGGATCGGCCGGCACATCCAGGGCAGCCAGCTCTTCGACTACTGGCGTGACCCCGACCGCTTCATGCTGGAGCACTTCGCCGACGGCGACCTGTTCTCCTGCGACGTCGAGCCGGGCTGGGCGCCGATGTCGGCGAGCGGCCTCGCGCAGTGGGGCCCGCCGGTCACCCGGGACTTCCTCGGCGCGAATCCGTCCCCCGCCAGGATCCGGGAACTGCTGCACGCACTGCGCGGCGACAACGAACTCGACCCGGCTCGCCTGCTGGGCCTGATGAAAGCGATGACCTCATGAGCATCAATGTCCTGCGGACCGGTGGGGGCACCTCCGGCTCGGGCGAAGCCGGGAGCGGGGGAGGCTGGTGGGTGGTCCGCGAGGAGCGAGCCGTCCCCATCGACACCAAGGCGACCACCACTGCCGAACTGCTCGCCGACCGCGACGCCGTCCGGACCGCCGCCTCCGACGACCTCGGTACCCCGGTCGCCGACCTGACCGCGCTGTCCCCGGTCACCACCCCGTGCCGGGTCGTGGCACAAATGGTCAACTACCGTAGCCACGCCCGCGATTCGGGCTTCACCGGCGACATCCCGCCGACCTTCTTCCGTAAGGCGTCCGGCTCGGTCAGCGGCCCGCACGACACGGTCGTCCGCCCCGCGCACGTGCAGCTCCTCGACTACGAGGTCGAACTCGGCCTGGTCATGGGCGCACCCCTGCCGGTGGGCACCGTGGTCACCGAGCGGGACCTGCCCTCGTACGTCGCCGGGCTCGTCCTCACCAACGACGTCAGCGCCCGCGACGTGCAACTGACCAAGACCCAGTTCTACGAGGGCAAGTCCTACCCGACCTTCACGCCCACCGGGCCCCACCTGGCCCTGCTGGAGCCGGACGACTTCGACCACCTCCTCGATCTGCGGCTGAGGTTGTCGGTCAACGGCGACCTGCGACAGGACCGCACGCTCGCCGACATGATTGTCCGTCCGGCGCAGGCGCTGACCCTGCTCGCCCGCTTCCAGCACCTCGACGCCGGGGACCTGCTGCTGACCGGCACCCCGGCCGGCACGGCCCTGAAGGCCCCGCCCAAGCCCATCGAGAAGATCGGCGCGCTGCTGCCGCCCGCGCTGAAGTGGAAGAGCTTTTTCCGCAGCGAGGCCCGCAACCCGCGCTATCTCCACGCCGGTGACGTGATCACGGCCACGATCGCCACGCCGGACGGACGGATCGACCTCGGCGCCCAACGCAACGCCGTCACCGACGCAAGGTAAGACACCCACCGAAGAGCCCACACCCGCAGCCTTGTCAAGGAGCGCCGCGCGATGACCACCCCGCACACTCCATCGTCTCCAGCCCCCTTCTGGAGCCCGGACCCGGAGTCGGCCGCGCGCAGTCGCATCGCGGACTTCGGCCGCTGGGCCGCCCGGCACCGGGGTGTGGAGGACGCCTACGACCACATCGACTACGCGGCCCTGCACCGCTGGTCCGTCACCGACCTCGAAGGGTTCTGGAGCGCGGTATGGGAGTACTTCGGCGTCGAGTCGGCCACACCGTACGAGCGAGTGCTGGCCGCGGAGAAGATGCCCGGCGCCCGCTGGTTCACCGGCGCCACCCTCAACTACACCCACCACGCCCTGCGCCACCTGCGCGACGACGAGCCCGCGATCGTCGCCCTGGACGAGAACGGCTCCGGCTACGAAGTGACCGGTGGACGTTTGCGCGCCCAGGTCGCCGCCGTCGCCGCGACCCTGCGCGAGCTGGGCGTGGGGCAGGGCGACCGCGTGGTGGGCTACCTGCCCAACACCCCGCACGCCATCGTCGCGTTCCTGGCGGCCGCCAGCCTGGGCGCGGTGTGGTCGGTGTGCGGCCAGGACTACGCCCCCAAGGCCGCCGCCGATCGCTTCGCCCAACTCGAACCCACCGTTCTGATCGCCGCCGACGGCTACCTTTTCAACGGCACCACACACGACCGCCGCGAGGCCGTTCGCGATCTGGCCCGCGCCCTGCCCACTCTGAAAGCCACGGTGCTCGTGGACCACGTGGGCCTGCCCTGGCCGCAGGACACCTACCCGTCGCTGGTCGTCCCGTGGGAGGACGCCTCCACCCGCGCCGAGGAACTGCACTGCGCCCCGGTGCCGTTCGACCATCCGCTGTGGGTCGTCTTCTCCTCCGGCACCACCGGCCTGCCCAAAGGCATCGTGCACGGCCACGGCGGAGTCCTGCTCGAACACCTCAAGACGCTCGGCCTGCACTCCGACCTCGGCCCCGGCGACCGACTGCTCTGGTACACCACCACCCACTGGATGATGTGGAACTTGGTCGCCTCCACCCTGCTGACCGGTGCCACCGCCTGCACCTACGACGGCAGCCCCGCCCCGCACGCCCGCCCCGACGTCCTGTGGGACCTGGCCGCCCGCCACCGCGTCACGGTCTTCGGCACCAGCCCCCAATACCTGCTGGGCATGGCCAAGTTCGGCATCGACCCGTCCGTCCACGACCTGTCGTCGATCCGCGCCGTCGGCTGCACCGGCTCCACGCTCCCGGCCTCCGCCTATCCCTGGGCCCGCGACCACGTCGGCACCCGCGCCCAGTTGGCCTCCACCAGCGGCGGCACCGATGTCGTCTCCGGCTTCGCCGGCAGCACCCCTACCACTCCCGTCTGGGCCGGCGAACTGTCGGCGCCGAACCTGGGCGTCGCCCTGGCCGCCTACGCCGCCGAGGGCCGCCCGGTCCTCGACCAGGTCGGCGAACTCGTCGTCACCCGACCCATGCCGTCCATGCCGCTGTACTTCTGGAACGACCCCGACGGCACCCGCTACCGCGAGGCGTACTTCTCCACCTACCCCGGCGTCTGGCGGCACGGCGACTGGATCACCCTCACCTCCCACGGCTCCGTCATCGTCCACGGCCGTTCCGACTCCATCCTCAACCGCAACGGCGTCCGCCTGGGCAGTGCCGACATCCACGACGCCGTCGAACGCCTCCCCGAGATCACCGAAGCCCTCGTGATCGGCGCGGAAGAGCCCGACGGCGGCTACTGGATGCCGCTCTTCGTGGTCCTCGCCCCCGGAGCCGAACTGGACGACACCCTGCGCGAGAAGATCCGCGAGACGATCCGCACCAGCGCCTCACCCCGCCACCTCCCCGACGAGATCCTGCGGGTGCCCGGCATCCCACACACCCGCACCGGCAAGAAACTCGAAGTCCCCGTCAAACGCCTCCTCCAGGGCACCCCCGTCGAACAGGTCCTCAACCCCACGGCCGTCGACAACCCCGACCTCATCACCCACTTCGCCCACCTGGGCGCCGAACGCCGCCACACCTTCCCCACGGCCACGTCCGGCAAGGAGTGCACCTCATGACACCGGACGGTGCAGCCCCGCTGCGCGAGGCCATCGACGTGCACGCCCACTTCATCACCCCCCGCCTGCGGGCCGCGATGACGGCGGCCGGGCACGGCCGGCCCGACGGCATGCCCGGCATTCCCGACTGGAGCCCGGACGCGGCCCTGGCCACCATGGACAAGACCGGCATCGCGGCCTCGCTGCTGTCGGTGTCCTCGCCCGGCGTCCACTTCGGCGACGACACTGCCGCACGGGAGCTGGCCAGGGCGGTCAACGAGGAAGGCGCGGCACTCGTCCGCTCCCACTCCCGGCGGTTCGGGCTCCTGGCCTCCCTCCCACTGCCCGATATGCCCGGTGCCCTGGAGGAGGTGCGGCACGCCTTCGACGACCTGGGCGCCGACGGCATCGTCCTCCTCACCCACTACGACGGCCGCCACCTCGGCGACTCGTTCTACGAGCCGCTGATGGCCGAACTCGACCGACGCGCCGCAGTTGTCTCCCTTCATCCGACCTCGCCGCCGTGCTGGGAGGCCACCAGCAACGGACTGCCGCGACCGATGCTGGAGTTCCCCTTCGAAACGGCCCGAGCGGTGACCGGCCTGATCGTGGGCGGCGTACTCGACCGGTACCCCAGCATCCGCTTCATCGTTCCGCACGCCGGAGCAGCCCTGCCCGCGCTCGCCGACCGCATCGCGGCGTTCGCACTCGTCACCGACGGCCCACCCGTCGACGTCCTCGGCGCGCTGCGCGGCCTGTACTACGACCTGGCCGGCTTCCCCCTGCCACGTCTGCTGCCCGCCCTGCTGACGCTGACCGACCCCGACCACCTTCTCTACGGCAGCGACTACCCGTTCACCCCCGACTGGGCCGTCCACGGGCTGGCCCACACCCTCGCCACCAGCGACGCGCTCACCAGCAGCCAGCACCGCCAGATGCAGCACGACACCGCCGCAGCACTCTTCCCCCGGCTGACAGCTTCCCCAGCCCCCTCCGGCTGATGACGACGCGCACTCCCGGCCCGCCGAAGCCCCCTGCCCACCGCATCCGGCGGATTCCAGTGATTGTCGCAACACGTGTTCTGCGAGAAGAAGCCCGGCGCACCAACCCGGCCCGACGCATCAGGCCCGGCAATACCCTCGTCAACTTGCCCACGCCGGTCGCGGAAGACCAACTCAAACAAGTGGCCAGAGCCGCGGATGAGAGCCCGGCCCTCCTGGCCGTCGTCGCCCTTGCCGGCATCCATGCCCTCTTCCCGCACGAGATCAGAAGGGTGCGGCTCCTTCCCGGGGAGAGTTGAGCTGGGGTTTTGGTGATCTGAGTGTGAGCGGGGTGCTGTGGTCTCTACCGTGCCGGTAGAGGAGGCGGTGCCGGATGGGTTCGTTGATCGGGGAACTGGAGGCTCGACAGGCGGCGGTGCGGTCCCGGGTGGCTGAACTCGAGCAGGAGATCGCCGCGTTGACTGTAAGGCTGGAGGCCGAGCGGAACCGGCTGGAGCGGTTGACGGTGACGCGGGAGACGCTGGACGAACTCGCGGCCGAGGGAGTGGCCGTCGGCGCGATCGCGCTGCCGTCGGTAGAGGTCGAGCCAGTGGGTGGGGGCCGGGTGGTCGGAGTGCAGACCGTGACCGTCTGGCGGGAGGGGATGACCAGCGCGGATCTCCCGCCGGTCTACCGCGACATCGTGGACGTGATCGACGACGCGCCCGAGCCGGTGCAGGCGAAGCAGATCGTCCCTCGGATCGGTCTGCCCGCGCAGACGTCGAAGATCGAGGGAACCAGGTCGAAGCTGAAACGTCTGGTCGAGCGGGGCTGGCTGGACGAACAGACGCCGGGGCTGTTCACCGCGCCGGCCCGCCGGACGGCGGCTCACTCGACTCGATGAGCCAACTGCCGGTGATGAAGGGGCTCTTCTTCCTACCGTCGTAGGTGCCAACCAGAACGGCCGTCCAGAGGGGCAGCCAGACGAACGCGGCGGAACTGCTGCACGTGCACCCCAACACGGTCTCCCGGCGCCTGGAGCGGGTGGGCGAACTCCTCGGCGCGGATTGGTCGAAGCCGGAAAGGGCACTCGAAGTGCAGCTGGCTCTACGGCTTCATCGAATGCACCGCGTACTGCGGCAACGAAGTGTCGACAGCGTGTCGGGGAGCTCCTCCACTCAGGCAGACCGTCCCAATGCCGCCGCACCCTCGCCGCCGCACGCCGAGTAGTCGGCGGCGTCCGCCGATCTCAGCGCGGAAATCGCGTACGCGCACGAGGCCAGCGTCATGTGCCGGTGCCAGCCCTGCAACGACCTGCCCTCGAAGTCCCGCAGCCCGACCGCGTGACCGTGGGTGCGCCAGCCGTGCGCAACCTCCTCCTGAAGCCGGGTGAGGCCAACGAGTGCCAGGGCGGACCTGGCGCGCACATTGGTCAGCCACACCTGACCGGGCGGACGGCGCACGTCATGCCATACCCCGAGGGCAGTGAGCGATCCGCTGCCCGGACCGCCGTTCGCGAGGCGCACCCGGGCGGTCGCAAAGGCCGGCCCCGACGGACCGGACGCCTCGGTCGGCGACGGGTTCCTCAACCGTAGCGCCTTGTCGAGAATCCGCTGTGCCGGGGCGATACGTCGTGCGTGGCCGCCCAGGGCCGGATGATCGGCCGTCACGCCCACGCGCCCACTGATCCGCACGGCGAGCGGCAACCCGTTTCGCAAGTGCCGGGACACGAGGAGTTCTTCCCCCGGAACCCCGCGCACATCGAGCAGCGCGGGCCGCAGGGGATCACCCCAGTCGCGTACGTCGTCGAGGATCTCGGCAATGCTGTCGTCGGGGGCGGCATCCGCCGACCCGCCGTCGCGCCAGCGTCCCGTCAGCCGAAGACGCCAGCTGACGGGCACGGTCACGCGCGCGGACGCGAACCATATGCCATACGCCTGCTGGCCGTTCACCGACTGATGAGCATCGGGCGAGAAGTGCCGCCCCACGCCCACGCTGTGACGGCCCGTCTTGGGAATCGACACCGGCATCAGCACCCACGCGGAAGCGGGGCCCGTGGTTTCCAGGAAGCGGGTGAGGGCCCGGCGCAACGGGAGCCACTCCCAATACGAGCTGTTAATGACGTGATGCAGACGCTGGGCATCGCCGGGGACGCCGACGGCGGCCGCGATGTTCGCGATCGACTTGCGCCCGTCGGCCCTCAGCAACCCGTCCACGTATTGCCGCGCCCGGATGCGCTGGTCGTAGCGACGGAACTCGGTGAACAGGTCGGCGCAGAGCCGGGTGGCGATGTCTTCCATGACACACCAGGTTTCTCGTCTTCGGTGCTCAGGGCGAGGTGTGAGGGACACACCACTGCTGTCCGATGGTGGTGGCCGGACCACCACCCTGGCCTGCTCCCAACCCGACAACCATCCGAAAAGGGATGAGGAGGCGGTGCTCCTGCCACCACCGGCTCAGGTCTCGGCTGCGTCAGGTGAGGAAATCCAGCAGCGCGGCGAGCAACTGCGCAGGCGCGTCCAGCGGCACGAGATGCCCGGCGCCGTGGATGATCCGCAGACGCGCGCCAGGAATCAACGACGCCAGTTCGTGGGCCTTGGCGACGGGAATCCAGGAGTCCTCCTCACCCCAGCACACCGTCACCGGGATGCCGATGCCCGAGTACAGCTTCTGGATCTCGTCGGTGTAGCGCTGATCGGCTTGCGCGATCTGCCGGTAGAACGCCGCCTGCCCCATCCGGTCCGTCCAGGGCGCGGCGAGGGTTTCGGCTGCGTCCGAGTGCAGTCCCCGATGGCTCGCCGAGCCGATGTATTCGTGGACGAGCGCGCGGTGCAGGGCGGGCGGCAACTGCTCGAAGACATGGGCATTCTCACCGACCAGCCGGAAGAACGGCGAGCCCCACGGCGCGAGCGCCACCGGGTCGACGAGGGCCAGGCGCCGGTAGGAGACGTGGTGCAGCAGATGGGCCCGAAGGGCGACACAGCCACCGAAATCGTGAGCGATGACGGACGGGTTCGACAACTGCCAGTGCTCCATCAGCTGGGTGAAGACCGCGCCCTGTGCGGCAAGGGAGACGTCCTGGCCCTCGGACTTCTGGGACGCGCCGTAGCCCGGCATGTCCCAGACGAAGACCTGGTGGCCCCCGGCAGCGAGCGCAGAGGCGATCTCCCCCCATACGTACGAGGAGAACGGGGTGCCGTGCAGCAGCACGACGGGCTCACCGTCCGTCTGCCCGAACCGGTCCCACCGGACCTCCCCCGACCTGCTCTCGAAGACCTTGTGCAACTGCCAAGTGTCCAACGTTCGGTTCCTTCCTGCCTCATCAGGCCCTGGATGTCCGGAGTCCTTGTGCCGACGCTCCGTGGAAAGCCTCTCACTTCGACATCGGGTTCCTTCGACGTGGCGCCCGCCTCTCCGAGGGCTATGCCCCGATTCGGCCGTTGCCGATGCCGAGCATCGTCAGCTCGTCGGGCAGCAACGTCAGGAAGCC
>NZ_JBSFUU010000112.1:0-25684 GCF_053591955.1 Streptomyces sp. NPDC002845
GCTGGTGCCGATGGCGCAAGACCTCCTGGAGCGCTGCTCCAGGAGGCTGCCTGAGCCAGGAATCCCCTCCCCCTTCAGGGAGGGGAGGATTCAAGTTAGGGCGCTTCCTCCGGCGTCCGGCGGCGGCTCCGCCGTACGTATGCGGTGCCTGGCCGGTCGTGTCAGGCCCTTCGCCACGCACGCCGGTATCGCCGCCCCCTGCTCGTGCGACCGCGCCCGGTACGCGCTCGGGGTCTCGCCCACCAGCTCGGTGAAACGGGCGCTGAACGAACCCAGTGACGTACAGCCCACCGCTATGCACACCTCCGTCACCGTCAGGTCGCCGCGCCGCAGCAGCGCCTTCGCGCGCTCGATCCGGCGGGTCATGAGATGGCTGTACGGCGTCTCCCCGAACGCGGCCCGGAAGCTGCGCTGGAAGTGGCCGGGCGACATCAGTGCGGTGCGCGCGAGGGCTGCGATGTCCAGCGGCTCCGCATACTCACGGTCCATACGGTCGCGGGCCTGCCGCAGCCGCACCAAGTCGTCTCGGTTCATGCCGGCCAGCATGGCACGACGCACTGACAGCGGTGCCTCGCGGGAGCCGGGTTCTGACGGTGGTCCTGCCCGTGAGCTGGGGGTCTGACGGCGGTTCCGCTCTTGAGCGGTCAACCGGCGGCGGGCTGCCTGCGAGCCGGGGTGCCGATGGCGGCTCCTGCTTGTGGGCCGACGGCTGTCACCAGTTCCGTCTGTGGGTCGGGGTACTGGCGGCGGCCCTTCCGCGAGCCGCCCCACCGGCAGCGACCTCTCCCGCGAGCCGCACACCGGTGATGCCCCTTCTAGGGGCCTGGAGTACGGGCCATGGCCTCTCCCGCGAGCCGCGCCACCGATACGTGCGACGGCCACCACGTCCGGGCCTCATGGACACTGGAGTGGCCGGTGAGTGTGGCGTGGCGGTTCATCCCGGCCCTCACCGGTTCGTTCGTTCAGGGATGCGCGACGTGCAGGGGAATCTCCGGCCCTCGGCGTAGGCGCGCCGATGCCGTTGCCGTGTCCGGGCCTGCCGGTGGCGCGCGTGGCCCTGGAGCGCGAGGTCAGCGGGTGGAGTACGACCGAGCTGGCGGAGCGGGTGACCAGCGTCGGCGTCAAGCTGAACCGGACGGCCGGGGCGAGCGTCAGCAGGTTCAGCTGGTCCTCGGCCACGCGTCCGCCGTCATCACGCTGCGGATCTACGCCTACCGTGGCCGGGCGAAGAAGACCGCACCCGGACCGTCATGGACGCCGTGCTCGGCGGCCTGCGGACCGGGTGCGGACAGGTAGGCGATGCGACCCGCGAAAATGCAGGTCAGGCGGCCTAGGCAGAGATCAAGCCTTCTTCGTCTCCCAGAAAACCTTGTCGATCTGAGCGATGTAGTCGAGCGCCTTCTGGCCCGTCGCCGGGTCGGTGGAACCCTTGGCGGTCGAGAGGGCCTTGAGGGCGTCGTTGACCAACTGGTGCAGCTCCGGGTACTTCTCGAAGTGCGGGGGCTTGAAGTAGTCGCTCCAGAGGACCGACACGTGGTGCTTGGCGAGCTCGGCGCGCTGCTCCTTGATGGTCGTGGCCCGAGCCTGGAAGTGCGGGTCGTCGTTGCCGGCCATCTTCTCCTGGATGGCCTTCACCGACTCCGCCTCGATGCGGGCCTGGGCCGGGTCGTACACACCACAGGGCAGGTCGCAGTGTGCGCTGGCCTTGACCTTGGGGGCAAACAGGCGGGAGAGCATGGATGCTGTCCTTCCTCGTGATCGTCTTCTCAGGGGGGACACTACTCCGTGGTGGACGGGATTTCGCGAGTGCCCCCATGGGCTTAGGGCAAAAGTCCCGGGCGAGACTGGGACTGATGGAGGATGGAACCGGGACGGAACCGGGAGGTTGTCTGATGTCTGAGACGGCGGCCGAGGGGCGGGAGGCACGAGTGCCGTTCCAACTGATCGAGGTGGACGGGCCGTCGATGGTGCCCACGCTTTCCCCGGGGGACTGGATGCTGGTGCAGCACGGCGCCCGGGTGCGGCCGGGGGACGTCGTGATCCTGCGCCATCCCTTCCAGCAGGACCTGCTGGTCGTGAAGCGTGTGGCGGAGCGCCGCGAGGACGGCTGGTGGGTGCGCGGGGACAACCCGTACTCGCCGGGCGGGGACAGCACGGTCTACGGGGCCGTGCCCGACGAGCTCGTCCTGGCGAAGGTACGGGCGCGCTTCCGGCCGCTGCGCCGCGACGAGGGCGACGGTCAGCGGTCCGTCGGCGCGCTGCTCTCATGGGCCTTCTCGGCGCTGCGGCCGGTGCTGTCCGACCGGTCCGCCTCCAGGCGCTTGCGTGCCCGGTAGGCCGCCACATTGGCTCGGGTCGCGCAGCGGTCGGAGCAGTAGCGGCGGGAGCGGTTGGTGGATGTGTCGAGGTAGGCGTTGCGGCACGGCGCGGCCTCGCACAGGCCCAGGCGGTCCACGCCGTACTCGGTGAGGTGGAAGGCCAGGCCCATCGCCGCGATGGCCGCGTAGCCCGCGGTCGCGTTCGAGGGGTGGTCCGCCAGGTGCATGTGCCACAGGGGGCGTCCGTTGTCGTCCCGGAAGTCGTGGCCGGAGATCTGCGGGCTCACCGGGAACTCCAGGAGCAGGGAGTTCAGCAGGTCCACCGCGAGGGTCTCGTCGCCGCCGTCCGCCGCCTCGAAGACGGCCCGCAGCCGGGCCCGTACGGACCGGAAACGGGTCACGTCCGCGTCCGTGGCGCGCCGGGCCGCCGACTGGATCACCCCGAAGAGATCGCGGACGGCCTCCACCGAGGTGAGTGAGTCCTTGCCCCGGAGCGGCTCCTCGCTGTTGACGAGCCGTACGGCGTAATCCGAGTAATAGGCCAGTTCCACTTGTAGTCCTTACCAGGGCGCTCTATTGTCGTGCATGCGCAGACGTAACAGCTGATGGTGCTTTCAGGGTATTACGGGGTACGGCGGAGAAGGGGCTCCCATGACGACCGAAACCGGAACCGCGGCGGGAACCGACTGGCAGGCCTGGCAGGAGAGCTGGGACCGGCAGCAGGAGTGGTACATGCCGGACCGCGAGGAGCGGTTCAGGGTCATGCTGGACATGGTCGAGGCCTTCGCCGGCCCCGCGCCCCGCGTTCTCGACCTCGCCTGCGGCACGGGCACCATCACGGCCAGGCTGCTCGCCCGGTTCCCCGAGGCCACCAGCACCGGCGTCGACCTCGACCCGGCCCTGCTCACCATCGCCGAGGGCACCTTCGCGGGCGACGACCGGGCCACCTTCGTCACGGCCGACCTCAAGGACCCGGGGTGGCCGGATCTGCTGCCGTACGACTCCTACGACGCCGTCCTGACGGCCACAGCCCTTCATTGGCTGCACAGTGAACCCCTTGCCGCCCTCTACGGTCAGGTCGCGGAACTCGTTCGCGACGGCGGTGTCTTCATGAACGCGGACCACATGATCGACGAGACCACGCCCCGGATCAACGCGGTGGAGCGCGCCCACCGGCACACCCGTATGGATCAGGCCAAGACGAACGGCGCCGTCGACTGGGCCGAGTGGTGGCAGCTCGCCGCCCAGGACCCCGTCCTCGCCGAACCCACCGCCCGCCGCTTCGAGATCTACGGAGAGCACGCCGACGGCGACACGCCCTCCGCCGACTGGCACGCGCGCGTGCTCCGCGACCAGGGCTTCGCCGAGGCCCGCCCGGTGTGGCGCTCGCCTTCGGACGTGCTGGTGCTCGCCGTCAAGTAGGTCGAGTAGTCGAGTAGGGGGATGTAGCCGAGTAGGGGATGCGGAAGGGGCGGCGGTACGGGGATGCCGTACCGCCGCCCCTTCCTCGTACGTACCCTCAGAGCACCTTCGACAGGAACGACTGCGTCCGCTCGTGCCGCGGGTTCGTCAGTACGTCACGGGGGCTGCCGGACTCGACGACCACGCCGCCGTCCATGAAGACGAGGCTGTCGCCGACCTCGCGGGCGAAGCCCATCTCGTGGGTGACGACGACCATCGTCATGCCGGACTCGGCGAGGTCGCGCATGACGTCGAGGACGTCACCGACCAGCTCCGGGTCCAGGGCCGAGGTCGGCTCGTCGAAGAGCATCAGCTTCGGCTCCATCGCGAGCGCCCGGGCGATCGCCACGCGCTGCTGCTGGCCGCCGGAGAGCTGGGACGGGTAGCTCGCCGCCTTGTCGGCGAGGCCGACCCGCTCCAGGAGCTGCATCGCGCGGTCCCTGGCCCCGGCCTTGCTCAGGCCCCTGACCTGGACCGGCGCCTCCATGATGTTCTCCGCCGCCGTCATGTGCGGGAACAGGTTGAAGCGCTGGAAGACCATGCCGATGTCCCGGCGCTTGACCGCGACCTCGCTGTCCTTCAGCTCGTACAGCTTGTCGCCCTTCTGGCGGTAGCCGACCAGCTCCCCGTCGACGTACAGGCGCCCCGCGTTGACCTTCTCCAGGTGGTTGATGCACCGGAGAAACGTCGACTTGCCGGAGCCGGAGGGGCCGATGAGGCAGAAGACCTCGCCGGACTTCACCTCCAGGTCGATGCCCTTGAGGACCTCGACGTTGCCGTAGGACTTGTGGACGCCCTCGGCCTTCACCATGGCGGTCACGCGGTGCCTCCCGCCGGACGGTTGGACAGGGACAGCAGGTTCGCCCTGATCTTCTGCAGCGGGGTCGGCGGCAGCTGGCGGCTGGAGCCACGCGCGTAGTACCGCTCGACGTAGTACTGGCCCACGCTCAGGATCGACGTCATGACCAGGTACCAGGCGGCGGCCAGGAAGAGCATCTCGACCGGGGCGCCGGAGGTCTGGCCGATGTCCTGGGCGTACCGCAGGAGTTCGTAGTACTGGACCGCGGCGACCAGGGACGTGGTCTTCAACATGTTGATGACCTCGTTGCCCGTGGGCGGCACGATCACGCGCATCGCCTGCGGGATGACGATCCGGCGCAGCGTCTTGGAGTGGCTCATGCCGAGCGCGTGCGCGGCCTCGGTCTGGCCCTCGTCGACGGCCAGCAGGCCGGCACGGCAGATCTCCGCCATGTACGCGGCCTCGTTGAGGCCGAGGCCGAGCAGTGCCGTGAGGAACGGCGTCATGAAGTCGGCCCACTCGTCCCTGTAGACAGGCCCGAGGTTGACGTACTCGAAGACGAAGCCCAGGTTGAACCAGACGATCAGCTGGACCAGGACCGGGGTGCCGCGGAAGAACCAGATGTAGAACCAGGCGATCGACGAGGTGACCGGGTTCTTCGACAGCCGCATGACGGCCAGGACGACGCCGCCGACGATGCCGATGACCATCGAGAGGAACGTCAGCCACAGGGTCTCGCGGACACCGGTGAGGATGCGGTCGTCGAAGGCGTAGTCGGGGATCGCGCCCCAGTTGATGTCACCGCCGGCGAAGGCCCAGACGAGCAGGCCGAGGATGCCGAGGGCGACCACCGCGGCGACGTAACGGCCGTAGTGCCGGACCGGGATGGCCTTGATGGCCTCCGGTCCGGCCGGCGGGGTGTCCGCCGGCCCGTCCGTCTTGTCGATGTCTACAGTCACGGATGTTGCCTTTCAGTGACGCGTCGTGAGAAGTACGCGATCACTTGCCGCCGTTGATGGTGACCTCCGTGACCGCGCCGTCCTCGGCGCCCCACTTCTTGATGATCTCCTCGTACTCGCCGTTGGCGATGATCGCTTCCATCGCGGCCTGGATGGCGTCCCGCAGCTCGGTGTCGGACTTGGCGACGGCGATGCCGTACGGCGCGGCCTCGACCTGCTCACCGACGAGCTCGAAGTCCTCGCCGCCGCCCGAGGTCGCCACCGCGTACGCGGCGACCGGGAAGTCGGAGGAGCCGGCGTCCGCGCCGCCGGAGCGCAGCCGGGTCTGGGCCTGCTGGTCGTTGTCGAAGGCCTCGATGGACAGCTTCTTGTCGTCGGGGCACTTCTCCGCCTCGGCCTTGGCCAGGTCGTGCGAGACCGAGCCGCGCTGGACGGCCAGCTTCTTGCCGCACAGGTCGGACCAGGTCTCGATGCCCTGGGTGTCGCCCTTCTTGGTGTAGATCGAGACACCCGCGGTGAAGTAGTCGACGAAGTCGACGCCCTCGCCGACCTTCTTGCCGGTGTCGGGGTCGATGCCTTCCTGGCGGTTCTTGGTGTCCGTCATGGCGGACATGGCGATGTCGTACCGGTTGGAGCGCAGACCGCCGAGCAGGGTGTCGAAGGTGCCGTTCTCGAACTCGAACTTCACCCCGAGCTGCTTGCCCATGGCGTCGGCCAGGTCGGGGTCGATGCCGACCGTCTTGCCGGAGTCGTCCTTGAACTCGACCGGCGCGTACGCGATGTCCGAGCCGACCTTGATGACGCCTGCCTCGCGGATGTCCTCGGGCAGCTGGTCGGCCAGCGGGGCCGCGTTCGCCGTCGGCGTGCTGTCGCCCTCGCTGCCGTTGTCCTTGGTCTGGTCACCGCAGCCGGTGAGCAGCAGGGCGCCTGCGACCGCGATCGCACCGACCGCGGCTGTTCGGGAGCGCATGGCGGTAGTACGACGGATGTTGCCTGCGGTCATGGTGGGTTCCTCCGGCGGGGTGGTGGAGTTGCCGATTGGTCGACGACAGCACACACCTTTGGGTGTCGCGACCTCGTGTGATTACGGCATCTTGCCATTCAGACCTGGGCATCCAGGCGACTCCCTATGTCAAAATCGGATAACGGGTCACCCCCGAACCGCCGCAGGCCGGTACATCAAGACCGGATCTTGTGCGGGAAAAACTTCCTCCGGCCGGAAGATCTTCGGCGCATCTCAGGATGCGAGCGGCCACCCTGCCGTACTTCTGTCGGTTTGAGTGGTTATCCAGGGATTGTCAAAGTCTTGTCCGTATATTCGGTGACAAGTCACGTCACCGGCATGTGACCTTCGTGTTATGGACTCGTCCCCGGTGCCGTCCGTCCGGTAAGAAGGTTCTTTGCACCCCTCATCCGGGGCTCAGGGCGCGTGTGCGGCGCGCCCGTCGCGTCTGTGCCCGTACCCAACGGTGAACAGGGCCATACGCGGTGCCCGCCCACCCCGAACCGGGAGTGGACACCCTCAAACCATGAAGACTTAAGGGGTAAAACAAAGTGGCAGCGGAGATCGTGAATCCTCGCACCGACAGCAGCGACACCAGTACCGACGAGGACGGCGGGGCGGAGCCCCTCGATTCCTTCGACCCGGCGTTCGCTCTGCACCGCGGCGGCAAGATGGCCGTGCAGGCCACCGTGCCCGTCCGTGACAAGGACGACCTGTCCCTCGCCTACACGCCCGGCGTCGCGAAAGTGTGCTCCGCGATCGCCGAGCAGCCCGACCTGGTGAACGACTACACATGGAAGTCGTCGGTCGTGGCCGTGGTGACGGACGGTACGGCCGTGCTGGGGCTCGGTGACATCGGCCCCGAGGCGTCCCTCCCCGTGATGGAGGGCAAGGCGATCCTGTTCAAGCAGTTCGGGGGCGTGGACGCCGTTCCGATCGCGCTGGCCTGCACGGACGCCGACGAGATCGTCGAGACCGTGGTCCGGCTCGCCCCGTCGTTCGGCGGCGTGAACCTGGAGGACATCTCGGCGCCCCGGTGCTTCGAGATCGAGCGCCGGCTCCAGGAGCGCCTCGACATTCCCGTCTTCCACGACGACCAGCACGGTACGGCGGTCGTGACGCTGGCGGCGCTCCGCAACGCGGCGCGGCTGACGGGGCGTGGGCTGGGCGACCTGCGTGCGGTGATCTCGGGTGCGGGTGCGGCCGGGGTGGCCATCTCCAAGATGCTGCTGGAGGCCGGCATCGGGGATGTCTCGGTGGCCGACCGCAAGGGTGTCGTGTCGCAGGACCGGGACGACCTGACGCCGGTCAAACGGGAGCTGGCCGGGATCACGAACAAGGCCGGGCTGTCGGGTTCGCTGGAGGCGGCTCTGGCGGGCGCGGACGTCTTCATCGGCGTCTCCGGCGGTACGGTGCCGGAGACGGCGGTCGCCTCCATGGCCGAGGGTGCCTTCGTGTTCGCCATGGCCAACCCGAATCCTGAGGTGCACCCCGATGTGGCCCACAAGTACGCGGCCGTCGTCGCGACCGGGCGGTCCGACTACCCCAACCAGATCAACAACGTGCTCGCCTTTCCCGGGATCTTCGCGGGGGCGCTCCAGGTGCGGGCCTCCCGGATCACCGAGGGGATGAAGATCGCGGCCGCCGACGCGCTGGCCTCGGTCGTCGGAGACGATCTCGCTCCGGATTACGTCATCCCCTCTCCGTTCGACGAGCGTGTCGCTCCGGCGGTCACCGCGGCGGTGGCCGCGGCCGCTCGGGCTGAGGGTGTGGCTCGGCGCTGACATCCGTTTCGCGGTTGGGTTCGGTGGCCCCGTCCGTGGGTTGGGCGGGGCCATTTGCTGTGGGTGGGGTGCTGTAGGCGGGGTGCTTTGGGTGGGGCTCGGGGATTTTTACCTGAGGGTGCGGCTGTGTGGGTGCGGGGGCGAGACCCTCCGGCGTACACCGGCAGGGCGCGTGTCACAGTGGGCCAAGGTTCCATCGCCCTCGGTGGAGCCCTAGGGTCGGGGCCATGTTCGCTGCCTATGCCACTCACATTGACCGTGATCAACCGCTCCGCGGACTTGAGTTGGGCGAGCGCCCGGCCCCCGAACCAAGGCCCGGCTGGACGACCGTGAAGGTGAAGGCGGCCTCGCTCAACCACCACGACCTGTGGTCCCTCCGCGGCGTCGGCCTGACCGAGGACAAGCTCCCCATGATCCTGGGCTGCGACGCCGCCGGAATCGACGAGAACGGCAACGAGGTCGTCCTCCACTCGGTGATCGGCCAGACGGGACACGGCGTCGGCCCCGACGAACCCCGGTCCATCCTCACCGAGCGCTACCAGGGCACGTTCGCCGAACTCGTCTCCGTACCCACGTGGAACGTCCTCCCCAAGCCCAAGGAACTCTCCTTCGAGGAGGCCGCCTGCCTCCCCACCGCCTGGCTCACGGCGTACCGCATGCTCTTCACCAACGCGGGCGTCCGCCCGGGCGACTCCGTCCTCGTCCAGGGCGCAGGCGGTGGCGTCGCCACGGCCGCCATCGTGCTGGGCAGGGCCGCCGGCCTCCGTGTCTTCGCCACCAGCCGCGACGAGGCCAAGCGCAAGCGGGCCGTGGAACTCGGCGCGGTCGAGGCCCTGGAGTCGGGGGCGCGGCTGCCGCAACGCGTCGACGCGGTCATCGAGACGGTCGGGGCGGCCACCTGGTCCCACTCGGTCAAGTCCCTGAAGCCCGGCGGCACCCTGGTCATCTCGGGCGCCACCAGCGGCGACCGGCCCTCCCACGCCGAACTGACGCGCGTCTTCTTCCTGGAGCTGAAGATCGTCGGCTCGACCATGGGAACGAAGGACGAGTTGGAGGACCTCCTCTCCTTCTGCGCCGCGACCGGCGTACGTCCCGTCATCGACGAAGTTCTCCCGCTGGACCGGGTGCGCGAGGGCTTCGAGCGCATGGAGTCGGGTGATCAGTTCGGGAAGATCGTCCTGACGACGCCTTGAGGTGACTCGCTGAGGTGACTCGCTGAGGCGACTTCCTGAGATGACTCCGGCTTTCTTGGGGAGGACCTGCACCTTCTAACGGCGGGCTCGGTCCATTCGAGCCCGCCGTTCGCATGCCTGAGCACAAGCGGCTGTCAATCAGGGTTGACAATTTGAGGCGTGTCAACCTAGGTTGACTTCATGACCGAAGCAACGGATCTCGCCGAACGCGCCGGTGACCGCGACCCGCGCGTCGGACTGCGGGCGGTCTCCGCGCTGCGGAGGCTGCTGGAGCAACTGGAAGCGGTACAGGTGCGCAACGCGCGCAATCAGGGCTGGTCGTGGCAGGAGATCGCCGCGGAGCTCGGAGTGAGCAGGCAGGCCGTGCACAAGAAGTACGGGAGGCAGTGATGTTCGAACGGTTCACGAAAGACGCCCGCGCCGTGGTCCTCGGCGCGGTCGAGTACGCCGAACTGTCCCGCTCGGCGACCATCGACGAGGAGCATCTGTTGCTCGCGCTCCTCGACCGGGAGGCCAGCCGCGCCGCGTTCGCTCTGGCCGCGCTGGGGCTGGCCGACCGACGCGACTCCGTGGAACGGGCCCTCGCCGACGCCCGCCGTCGGGGCGGCCTCTCCCGCGCGGACGCGGACGCCCTCTCCGGTCTCGGCATCGACCTCACAGAGATCGTCTCGCGAGTCGAAGAGGCCCATGGGGTGGGCGCGTTGGAGCCGGCGAAGGGGAGGGGAAGGAGGGGGACGGGGAAGGTCAGCCGGCTCCGCTCGGGTCATCGGCCCTTCACCCGCGGTGCCAAGGACCTCATCACTCAGGCCCTCCGCGTCGCCGTATCCCACCACGACCGCCACATCGGCGACGAGCACTTCCTCCTCGCCCTCACGGTCCGCCCCGGCCCCCCGGCCGAGGCCCTCGCCGACCACGGGGTGACGTACGAGACGGTGGAACGGGTCCTGTGGGGCGGGCGGTGAGGGCGGAGACACGGGCGCGGGCGCGGGAACGGGCGAAGCCTGGGGTGATGGCCCGGGGTGATGGGTGGATGCGCGCAATGGCGGGCTCGGCAGGGGCACTTCGTCGGCACCCCGTCCCGGCACGCGGCACGGCTCCGCCCAGTAACGCTCGTCGCCTGACGTGCCCCTGAGCGGCGGCGTCCTTGGCGGCGCCTGGCAGTCATGCCTTGGCTGTGCCTTGGGGAGCGTCGCCGGGGCGGCCTCCGGGCGGCTGACCCCGGCCAGAGCCGTCCTGGCCTGGCAGGCCGAGCCCTGTGTCGGGCGATCCACCGGGCTCAGGTCTGTGCCCACCGGTCTGCCGGGGGGCACAGCCCTGAGCCGGGGCGGTCTGCCGGGACCGGCTCTGTGCCAACCGACTCGCCGGGCTCGGGCCTGAGCCAGTCGCTTGACTCAACCGCCTGAGCCGGCCGGGCCCGCCAAGCCTCCCGGCTCAAGCTGGGGCAGCCGCTCCCTCCCGCAGCCGCCGTATGCATAGGCATCCGTAGGGGCAAAGGCATCCCGTCACGGCTTCGGTGTACTCAGGGCTGCCCCGATGTGTGCCGCCGCTGTGGACAAGTGGCGCCGGGCGTCCCGGAGTTGGTCCTCTGTCACTCCGTGGTCGCGGGCGGCGTCGCGGATGTCGTCGCGGAAGCGGTCCAGGAGGCGGTCGAGGTCGCGGGCGGGGTCGCCCGTGGAGGCCTCGTGGGCCCAGGCGGGCTCGTACTCGGCGGGGAAGTCCTCAGGGGTGGCCGTGTACTCGGGTTCCGCCCCCTCCGCCTTGCCGGACCCGGACCCGGGCCTGGAGCCGGCGGCGGTGCTCGTGCTGTTCCCCGCCCCCGTGCGTGAGTGCCCGAAGCCGAAGTCCTTGCCGAAGTCCTTCCCGAAATCGCCGAACTCCTTGGCCAGTTCGGACAGGCCTTCGCGCACCCCTGTGGGCCAGTCGCCGCGCGCGAAGTGGTCCTGGACCTGCTCCTGGACCCGCTTGGCGATGCGCTGGAACTCCTCCTGGGCCTGAGTACGCGCCTGCTCCTGCGCTTCCTTGGCCTGGCGGCGCGCCCGCTGGGCCTCCTCGCGGGCCCGGCGGCTCTCGTCCTTGGCGCGGCGGGCCTGCTCCTTCCACTCGTGCTTGACGCGGCGCATCTCCTCCTTGGCGACGCGCCAGGCCTCCTTGTCGGCGTGCTCGCCGAAGTCCCCGAGGGGGCCGTGCTCCCCGGCCGCGGTGCCGGTGCCCTTGCGGGCCTCGGTGGCAGCCGCCCGCATCTCGCGGCGCAGATCGCCCGCCGCCCCGCGTACGTCGGCACGGATCTCCGCGGCGAGCTCGGCCACCGACTCACGGATCTCCAGCTCAAGGTCGGCCAACTCGCCGCTCCGGTCGGCCAGTTCGGCGCGGCCCGCGTCCGTGATCGCGTACACCTTGCGGCCGCCCTCGGTGGTGTGGGTGACCAGGCCCTCGGCCTCCAGCTTGGCCAGCCGCGGGTAGACGGTGCCCGCCGACGGTGCGTACAGGCCCTGGAAGCGCTCCTCCAGCAGGCGGATGACCTCGTACCCGTGGCGCGGGGCTTCGTCCAGCAGCTTGAGCAGGTAGAGGCGCAGGCGTCCATGGGCGAAGACGGGGGGCATGTCAGAGCACCTTCTTGTGGGTCGGGCCGTCGAGCGTGTTCTCACCGGGCACTGCGTCAGTCGGCTCCTGGGCATCGAGCTCCGGGCCACTCGGGCCGGCGGGAGCGTCCGGGGTGGTGGCGGGGACCTCGTCCCATGGCTCGTCCTCCGCTGGTGGCCTGCGGAGCAGCGCGATCGAGCCCGAGACGGTCGTGGCCTTCAGCCGTCCGTTGCCCTCGCCCAGGCGGCCGGTGATCCGGTGGGCGCCCCAAGGGCCGCTGACCCGGAGATCGTCGAAGGCGTTGGAGACCGTGCCGCTCGTGGTGTTCGCCTCGACCTCGGCGTCCGTCGGGTGGGGGAGCCGGATGGCGATCTCACCGGAGACGCTGTTGAGGCCGACGTCCGTGGCGCCGCCCGTGGGGTCTATGTCGAGGATGATCGAGCCGCTCACCGAGTCGGCCCGTACGGTGGGGCAGCACCCGTCGACGACGGTCAGGTCGCCGGAGACTGAGCTCATCCGCAGGTCACCGGTGACGGCCTGCGCCTCCACGTTCCCCGACACGGTCGTCGTGCGCACCGAGCCTGTCAGGCCGACCAGGGTGGTGTCGCCGGTGATGCCCTTCACGTCCGTACGCCCGTCCACCCCGGACACGACCGCGGTGGCGCCGACCACGCCCAGCTCCACGCGCGTGTGTGCCGGAACGGCCAGCGAGACCAGCGCATTGCGGCGCCAGCCCTTCCGGTCGAGCCACTTCAGGAAGCCCTTCCAGGGGAGATCGTCGTACGCCACGGTCAGCGTGCCGTCCTTCTGCGTCACCGTGAGCGGTGGGCCCTCGATGTCGGAGACCTCCAGCCGGGCGGAACCCTCGTCGGTGCCCACGACGTTCACTGTTCCGTTGACGACGCGCACATGGAGTGCCGTCACGGGGGCGTCGAATGTGAGCTTGCTCGGCTCGGTGACGGACCACTCGGACATGGTTGCTGACCTCCTCGGCAGGGACCTCGCAGGACCCGACGCGCCATATCGCGTCTTCCGTTATTCACGATATATCGCGGTCACGGAAAGTCAAGACACTCGTTCTGGTGATCTCGCGCGGGATGAATGCGAACAAATCGCCCTGCCCTGAGGCTCTGCCGACGGAAATCCCCGCATGCTTGGCCTCCTCGCCGTCCTCACACGCGCGGGAGTGGTCCTCCCCACAGGCCTCCCCCCTCGGAGACCCCGCCGACCGCCTCCGCGAGGCCGCCGACGCCCGCCCCGGTGCCCGCCCCGACGCCCGGCCCATCGAGTGGCCGGGCCTGCGGAGGCGGTCCGTGCCGAAAACTGACCGCCGTGGAAACCACCCGCCTCGGCCCCTGGCTCCCCTGGACCGGTACCCCCACGTCCCGCACCCCTCGCCGCTGCCCAAATGGCAGCAGGCATTCCCCTCGCGGCCTGGGGACTACGGCGCCGCAGCGCCGGCTGGATCATGGCGGGAGCCCTGCTGCTCGCGCACGGTGCGCTGGGCCTGGTGTACGACCTCGCACACCCCCGCGACTGATCTCCGCCCCGACGAGCTACTCGTCGTCCTCGTCGTCCAGCCGCGCCAGCCACGTCGCCAGCCGCTCCACCGGCACCTCGAAGTCGGGATTGAGGTCGACGAACGTCCGCAGCTGCTCGGCGAGCCACTCGAAGGTGACCTCCTCCTCGCCGCGCCGCTTCGCCAGCTCCTCGATGCCACGGTCGGTGAAGTACAACGTGCTCTCCGTCGAATGTCGAATGGGGACAGACAAGGTGTGCGGTCTGCCGGAACGCAGTACTCCCAGGATAGGTGCGGGCCGCACCCGCGCGGCCGGTCCCGCCGTCCCGCGGCACCGCAGCCCCCGCAGTGTGAGCCACTGCTTCAGCGGCAAGACCGTGGCACCGGACCACTTCGTCGCCACGCCGAGGGGCCCTCTCCCGAGTCACAAGAACTCGGGAGAGGGCCCCAAGGCCGTAGCGGGCGGCCGTAGTGGCCGTACGGCTTACGCCTCGAACACCTCGCGTACCAGCTGCTCCTGCTCAGCCTGGTGTCGCTTCGCGGACCCCACGGCGGGAGACGAGCCGTGCGGGCGGGAGATGCGCCGCAGGCGTTCGCCGTGCGGGACGTCCGCGCCGACGGCCAGGTCCAGGTGGTCGATCAGGTTGAGGGCGATAAAGGGCCATGCGCCCTGGTTCGCCGGCTCCTCCTGGGCCCACAGGTACTTCTCGGCGTTCGGGTACTTGGCGATCTCGGCCTGGACCTCGGCGCCCGGGAGGGGGTAGAGGCGCTCCAGGCGGATGATCGCCGTGTCCGTGATGCCGCGCTTCCGGCGCTCGGCGTCGAGGTCGTAGTAGACCTTGCCGGCGCAGAAGACGACCTTGCGGACGGCGGCCGGGTCGACCGAGGCGTCGCCGATGACCGGGCGGAACTGGCCCGTCGTGAACTCCTCCGCCTTCGAGGCCGCCGCCTTGAGGCGGAGCATCGACTTCGGGGTGAAGACCACCAGCGGCTTGTGGTGCGGGTTGTGCACCTGCCACCGGAGGAGGTGGAAGTAGTTCGAGGGGAGGGTCGGCATGGCGACCGTCATGTTGTTCTGCGCGCAGAGCTGGAGGAAGCGCTCCGGGCGGGCGGACGAGTGGTCCGGGCCCTGGCCCTCGTAGCCGTGGGGGAGGAGCAGGGTGACGCCGGACGTCTGGCCCCACTTCTGCTCCGCCGACGAGATGAACTCGTCCACGACCGTCTGGGCGCCGTTGACGAAGTCGCCGAACTGGGCCTCCCACATGACCAGCGCGTTGGGACGCGCCAGGGAGTAGCCGTACTCGAAGCCCATCGCCGCGTACTCGGAGAGAAGGGAGTCGTAGACGTTGTAGCGGGCCTGGTCGTCCGAGAGGTAGAGGAGCGGGGTGTAGTCCCCGCCCGTCTCGCGGTCGATCAGGACCGCGTGGCGCTGGCCGAACGTGCCACGGCGGGAGTCCTGGCCGGAGAGGCGCACCGGGGTGCCCTCCAGGAGCAGGGAGCCGATCGCGAGCGTCTCGCCCATGCCCCAGTCGATCGTGCCGTCCTCGACCATCGCCGCCCGGCGCTGCAGCTGGGGCAGCAGACGCGGGTGGACGGTGATGTGGTCGGGGATGTTGACCTGGGACTCGGCGATGCGCTTGACGACCTCGGCGGAGACAGCGGTGCCGGACTCGACCGGGAAACCGTCCTGCGGGTCGTGCGCCTCGGCGGCGGCCGGGTGCGAGGTGGCCTCGCGGACCTCCGTGAAGACCTTCTCCAGCTGGCCCTGGTAGTCCTGCAGGGCCTGCTCGGCCTCTTCCAGGGTGATGTCGCCGCGACCGATCAGCGACTCGGTGTACAGCTTGCGCACCGAGCGCTTCTTGTCGATCAGGTCGTACATCAGCGGCTGTGTGAACGCCGGGTTGTCCGACTCGTTGTGACCGCGGCGGCGGTAGCAGATGAGGTCGATGACGACATCCTTGTTGAACGCCTGGCGGAATTCGAACGCCAGCCGCGCCACTCGGACGACCGCCTCGGGGTCGTCGCCGTTCACGTGGAAGATCGGGGCCTCGATCATCCTCGCCACGTCCGTCGCGTACATCGACGAGCGCGAGGACTCCGGCGCCGCTGTGAAGCCGACCTGGTTGTTGATGACGATGTGGACCGTGCCGCCGGTGCGGTAGCCGCGCAGCTGCGACATGTTCAGGGTCTCGGCCACCACGCCCTGGCCCGCGAAGGCCGCGTCGCCGTGCAGGGCCACCGGCAGGACCGTGAAGTCCGTACCGCCCTTGTTGATGATGTCCTGCTTGGCGCGGGCGACGCCCTCCACGATCGGGTCCACCGCTTCGAGGTGCGACGGGTTCGCGACCAGGCTGACCTTGATCTGCTCGCCGTCGAGGCCCGTGAAGGTGCCCTCGGCGCCCAGGTGGTACTTCACGTCGCCGGAGCCGTGCATCGACTTCGGGTCGAGGTTGCCCTCGAACTCGCGGAAGATCTGGGCGTACGACTTGCCGACGATGTTGGCGAGGACGTTCAGGCGGCCGCGGTGGGCCATGCCGATGACGACCTCGTCGAGACGGGACTCCGCCGCGCTGTCGATGACCGCGTCCAGCAGCGGGATGACCGACTCGCCGCCTTCGAGCGAGAAGCGCTTCTGGCCGACGTACTTCGTCTGCAGGAAGGTCTCGAAGGCCTCCGCCGCGTTCAGCCGGCGCAGGATGCGCAGCTGCTCCTCGCGCTCCGGCTTGGCGTTGTGGCCGCGCTCCACGCGGTCCTGGATCCACTTGCGCTGCTTCGGGTCCTGGATGTGCATGAACTCGATGCCGGTGGTACGGCAGTACGAGTCGCGCAGGACGCCGAGGATGCTGCGCAGCTTCATCATCGACTTGCCGGCGAAGCCGCCGACCGCGAACTCGCGCTCCAGGTCCCAGAGCGTGAGGCCGTGCTCGGTGATGTCCAGGTCGGGGTGCTTGCGCTGGCGGTACTCCAACGGGTCGGTGTCGGCCATGACGTGGCCGCGGACCCGGTAGGAGTGGATCAGCTCGAAGACGCGCGCGGCCTTGGTGACGTCGTCGTCGTGCGACGCGTCGATGTCCTTGAGCCAGCGGACCGGCTCGTAGGGGATGCGCAGGGCCTTGAAGATCTCGTCGTAGAAGTCGCCCTCGCCGAGGAGGAGGTTCGCGACCTGGCGCAGGAACTCGCCCGACGCGGCACCCTGGATGACCCGGTGGTCGTACGTCGACGTCAGGGTCATGACCTTGGAGATGCCCAGCTTGTTGAGCGTGTCCTGGGACGTGCCCTGGAACTCCGCCGGGTAGTCCATGGAGCCGACGCCCAGGATGACCGACTGGCCGGGCATCAGGCGGGGCACGGAGTGGACGGTGCCGAGGCCGCCGGGGTTGGTCAGGGAGACCGTGACGCCGGTGAAGTCGTCCATCGTCAGCTTGTTGTCGCGGGCGCGGCGGACGATGTCCTCGTAGGCCTGCCAGAACTCGAAGAAGTTCAGGGTCTCGGCCTTCTTGATGGCCGCGACGACCAGCTGGCGGTCACCGTTCGGCTTCACCAGGTCGATGGCGAGGCCGAGGTTGACGTGCTCGGGCTTGACCAGGGTCGGCTTGCCGTCCTTCTCCGCGAAGGAGTGGTTCATCGACGGCATGGCCTTGATGGCCTGCACCATCGCGTAGCCGATGAGGTGGGTGAAGGAGATCTTCCCGCCCCGGGCGCGCTTCAGGTGGTTGTTGATGACGATGCGGTTGTCGAAGAGCAGCTTCACCGGGACCGCGCGCACGGACGTGGCCGTGGGCAGCTCCAGGGAGGCGTTCATGTTCTTCGCGACGGCGGCGGAGGGGCCGCGCAGGGTGACCAGCTCCGGGCCCTCGGGGGCCGCGGTGGTGGGCTCGGCCTTCTTCGCCGGCGCTGCCGGTGCCGGTGCCGCTGCCGCCGGCTTGGCGGGAGCCGCGGGAGCCGCCGCGGCGGGCTTCGGGGCGGCCGGGGCCGGAGCCGGGGTGGCGGGGGCGGGCTTCGGAGCGGCGGGGGCGGCGGGAGCCTGGGCCGCGGGTGCGCTCTTGGCCGGGGCCGCCGGAGCGGGGGCGGCCGGGGCCGCCGGGGTGGTGCCCGCGGCCCCCGCGGCCGCGGTACCCGCCGGAGCCGGGGAGGCGGCCGCCCCCGGCTTGTAGTCGGCGAAGAAGTCCCACCAGGCTCGGTCTACCGAATTCGGGTCCTGGAGGTACTGCTGATAGATCTCGTCGACGAGCCACTCATTGGGACCGAACGCCTCAGCGGGGTTCTTGCCCGCTTGATCGGTGTCGGTCGAGATGCTCGAGTTACTGGGGGACTGTGGCGACACGGCGGCAACCGCCCTCTTCCGCTTCACAAGGTGATGGACAGCGGGAATTAAGGCTACGCCTCCGTGGCCGAGAAGGTCAGTCCGGGCCTGCCCATCGTCGTGTAAGTCACATCGAAAACTGTGTTTCGGGGCTGGAAATGGCGGGAAACAAGCGGGGTTCCGGCCCGGAACGCATGCCTTGGGAGGGGCCTGACGCGCGATGCGCGTGGCCCGCGGGGGACGAGACCCTGATCACACGTGTCCGTCAGCCCGGATGTACGTCGATCTTGTGTTCCGCTTCGAACTTTACGTCAACTTGGCACAGATGTAAGCCCTGGATGGGGGAGCGGGATCCGGCAACCTCGGTGGGATTCGGCCACGGGGGGTTGCCGCCGGGTGAGATCGCCCCCGCCGCCCCTACCCGTCCCATCCCCAGGGGCCCCGCCTCTTCGACCCCGCCGAAGGGGCTGCGCCCCCTGGACCCCCGGGGGTGGGTGGGCAGGTTGCGGGTGGGTGGGGGTTGCTGCGGGGTCGGCCTGAACGGCCTCGTCCTCAAGCGCCGGACGGGCTGGTGGGGGCCGGGGTGGGTTGGGTGTGCGGCTGGGTGGGTGGTGGATCGGCCTTGCGGCCTCGTCCTCAAGCGCCGGACGGGCTGAGGGATGCCGGCTGGGCGAAGAACGCCCCGTATCGACTGCGCGTCAGGCCTGGACCGGGCGGTGGGCCGGGTGGGGCGGAGCCCCGGGCAGGGTCACCTGGATGCGGCACCCCCGGTCGGACTCCGCGACGCGGATGCCGCCGCCGTGGAGGTCGACGGCCCAGCGGGCGATGGCGAGACCGAGGCCGGTACCGCCGTCGCTGCCGGGGCCGTGGGGCGAGCTGACGGCACCGCGGTTGAAGCGTTCGAAGACGCGATGACGCTCCGGCTCGGGGATGCCCGGCCCCTCGTCCAGGATCTCCAGGTTCAGGGACTCCGGGGTGAGACCACGGCGGGCCTTCACGGTGACCCGGCCATGCGGCGGGCTGTGCTTGACCGCGTTGTCGATCAGATTCGCCACGACCTGATGAATGCGCTCCGGATCCGCGTGGGCCGTCAGCTCGGGCGGGGAGACATCCAGGTGGAGATGGACGTCCGTACGCGAGTGAGTACCGGAGTCCGAGGCGATGCCCCCGCGCGCGGAGGCGACCATGTTGGCCTCCTTCAGCACACCCGAGAGATACGGCCACACCTCGAAGCGGCGCTGCCGCAGGGGCACCACGCCGTTGTCCAGGCGGGAGAGGTCGAGGAGCGTCTCCACGAGGCGCCCCAGCCGCTCCGTCTGCTGCAGCGCCGTACGCATCGTCTCGGGGTCGGCGGCCGAGATGCCGTCCACGATGTTCTCCAGAACCGCACGCAGTCCCGCGATGGGGGTCCGCAGCTCGTGCGAGACGTTAGCGACGAGCTCCTTGCGCTGGCGGTCCTGGGCCTCCAGCTCATCGGCCATGAGGTTGATCGTGTGGGCCAGATCGCCCAACTCGTCGCGCCGGTTGTCGTTCACCCGGCGGGAGTAGTCACCGTGGGAGATGGAACGGGCGACGGTGTTCATCTCGTCCAGCGGGGCGGTGAGCGAGTGGGCCACGAACTGAGTGATCAGCAGCGTGGCGATCATCGAGAACACCGTGATGAAACGCAGCTCGGTCTCGGTGCGCGCCGCGACTATGAGCAGGCCGGTGGTGATGAACACCGAGACGACGACGAGCGTGCCGAGCTTCGTCTTGATCGAGAAGGGGCGCACACTGCCCCAGGGGCCCGTGCCGCCTCTGCGCGGCTCCCCCGACCCGCCGCCCATGCGATCACCCCCCCAGGACAGCCCTGTCCGTACCCAGTTGCCCACGTACCAACTCGCCCACCGCGTCCAACTCGCTCAGGGCGTAGGTGTCTCCAGCGCGTACCCCACACCGTGGACCGTGCGGATCCGCTCCGCCCCGATCTTCCGGCGCAGCGCCTTGATGTGACTGTCGACGGTCCGTGTGCCGGACGCGTCCGCCCAGTCCCACACCTCGGCGAGCAGTTGCTCGCGCGAGAGTACGGCACGCGGCGTGTTCGCGAGGCACACGAGGAGGTCGAACTCCGTGGGAGTCAGGTGGACATCCTCGCTGCGGACCCGCACCCGGCGCTGGGCGTGGTCGATCTCCAGCTCGCCGAGGCGCAAGATGCCGGACCGAGGGGTCGTTGCGGCCAGCGCGGCGCGCTCCACGCGGCGCAGCAGGACGTGCACGCGGGCCGCCAGCTCCCGCATGGAGAACGGCTTCGTCATGTAGTCGTCGGCGCCGACGCCGAGCCCGACCAGCATGTCCGTCTCGTCGTCGCGCGCGGTGAGCATCAGCACCGGCACCGGGCGCTGCGCCTGCACGCGCCTGCACACCTCCAGGCCGTCGAAGCCCGGCAGCATGATGTCGAGGATCAGTAGATCGGGCTGCCAGGCCTCGGCGGTGTCGACGGCCGCCGGACCGTCACCCGCGGTCTGTACGAGGAAACCCTCGGCACGCAGGCGGGCCGCGATGGCGTCGACGATCGTCTGGTCGTCCTCGACCACCAGCACCCGGCGCTGCGCGCCCTGGGTCGCCGCCGTGCCGCTGTGGGTGGTGTGTGTCTGCTCCATCGCCCGCCCCTGTGTTGCTTTCCGGAATCCGTGGGGTGATCCCTTGACTGCGCATGACTGCGATTGACGCTTGAATGATCGGCGTCAGGGAAGCAGAGTACGGGCAGTCACCATGCCTCGGCTATCCAGGTCGGACCGCTAGGTGCACGACGTCCGGAACGCCTCGGGCAACCGGGATCTCTTCGGTACGCACCCGTTGGAACCCGGCATTCCTCAAGGTTTCTTCGAATTCCGCGGACGGCTGTGCGGACCACACCGCCAGCACTCCTCCAGGCCTCAACACCCTTGCGCAGCTTGCCAGTCCGGCCATCGAGTACAGGCTGTCATTGTCCTCTGTGACCGTCCAGCCGGGCCCGTTGTCGATGTCGAGGCACAGCGCGTCGAACGTGGCGGAAATCTCATTGACGAAACTGACCAGATCGGTTTCCAGAATCTCGGTCCGTGGATCCGCGAGGGCCTGCGCGGACACTTCCGACAACGGTCCGTCGAGATGCCAGTCGATGACCGCGCGCTCCCGCTCGACGACCGTGATCCGCCCCCACCTCGGGTCCGCGGCGGCGTGTGCGAGCGAGAACCCGACCCCCAGCCCGCCGATGAGCACGCTCGGTTGCGGACGCCCGTCCAGCGCCTCCCGCGCGGCGTCGACCAGCAGCCGTTCCGAGCGTCCGTCCGATGTGTCCATCAGGAAGCACCCGTTGGCGATGATCTGCAACAGCTTCCCGTGGCGCCGCAGTACGACCTCGCCGTACGGGCCCTCGCGACGGTCGATGACTACCGGGAAGTCTGAGATGTCGTACGAGGTGGTCATGGGCCCATCCTGGCAGTTCCGCCCGGGCCGGGCACCGTGCATTTCCGTGCGGGAGCACGGAGTCGCGACCGCGGATGCGACTGTGCTCGACGCTGCCCGGCCTGCCGTTTCCCCAGGAGCGGTCGCCAATGTCATCACGTTCAGCGCGTGGGGCGGATGCGTTGCGTGTGGTTGCGTGGGTGGCAGCTCTCCTGTGGGGCAGGGAAGCGCGGTGGTGGCGCGGGCGGCGCCCGTGCGCCTCTCAGGGGTGCGTGGGGCGTGCGTACGCCTTGATGTGCCGTCAAGCTTGTACTCGACCGCCACGGGCTCACCGAACTCACCGAGTACTGCCGTCCCGCTGACATCTGAGCTGCTCTCCAACTCCTGTCGCTACGCGCCGGGCCCGGCCTCCGTGCGGCTGAGATGGGCGGACAAGCGGCTCAGGGGGAGAGCGTCTGGGACACGGGTTCAGCGCTTCCACACCTCACGGGGTGTCCAGGGGCGGACGCGAATGGCGGTCGAGCGCGCCCCACTGGCTGTGTGACGGCTCGGCTGCGGCGACCTGGGTAGCGCCGACCACGGAACGCAGCCGTTGCATCGAGCGGACGGCCGACGCGACGGCCGAGATCCGAACCCTCGACGAGCGGCTCGCCGGCTACTCGTGACGCAGGGTGGGAGACCGCGAAACGGTCGTCGTCCCCGTGAACTTCGCGCTCGTCAGCGGTGCCGCCACCGTCCATCCCAGGGACTCGTACAACGCCCGCCCCTGCGGCGTCCCCGCCAGCACGCCGGTGTCCGCGCCTTCTTCGACCGCGGCGCGGGCGAGCGTGCGCATCACGAGGGTGCCGAGGCCGCGGCGGCGGTGGGCGGGAGACGTCTCCACTTGGTCGACGACGGCTGTCCCGCGGGTCGGGGCTATCTGGCCGCGTGCCGCCCAGGAGCCGTCCGGCGCGGCGACGACGACTCGGGTCACGCCACCCCGTGTCCAGGTGCGGAGCCGGTAGCCGGAGGGGACGGGCGCGGGGCCCGGGGTGGTCGTCAGGGGCACCGACATCAGGTACCCCGGTTCCGGATCGACCCACCAGCCCTCGCCGAGCCAGGGCCCGACCGTCTCCGGTGCCGCGAAGACCTTGAGCCACACGCCGGTCCCGGTCACGCTGACGGCCACCTTCCGGACCGCTGTCTCGTCGACCGCCTCGTTCGTGGCGGTGAACACATGGCGCGTCACGTGGTCGGCGGTACCCACGTCGATCGTGTATCCCCAGGGCTCGGCCACAGGCGGCGCGGCGCCCCGCGACACGAGCCAGCCGTCGATCCAAGCCCGCACGATGTGCTGCATCTCAGCCCCCAGGTAATAGATGATCTAGGTTTAAGCCTATTACGTGAAGTCGGTGTCGCGTGAAGAATTGCGTCGACCGGCGCCCGCCCCCCGAATCGGCCTCGGCGTCCATGGCCACCCCTGCAGACGATCCATGGCGTGCCGGTTCTGATGTGCGCCCCCGAGGGTGAGGTGATCGATGGCGAACGCGAGCCCGGTCACTCATCTCCGTGCCGTCCATCTCCGTGCCGTCCGGACAGCCGTGACATCCGGACGGCCGTTCACCCCTGCGGCCGCTCACTCCTGTCCCTGCACGTCAGTCCCCTGATCGCTCACAGCGAACGTCCCCCGGGGAACATTTGAAGGCTCACGTGCATTGAGTCGTCATAGCTCAACTTTACTGCCTAGGGAGAGATCATGGCTGCTGAGTCCACGGCGTTCACACCGCTCACCCTGCCCGTACTGCCGCTCGACGACGAAGTGGTGCTGCCCGGGATGGTGGTGCCGCTGGATCTCAATGACGCGGATGTACGGGCTGCCGTGGAGGCCGCGCAGGCGGCGGCGCGTGCGGAGCCGGGCAAGCCGAAGGTGCTGCTGGTGCCGCGGATCGACGGGACGTACGCCAAGACGGGTGTGCTCGGGACCGTCGAGCAGGTCGGGCGGCTCGCCGACGGTGACCCGGGGGCGCTGATCCGCGGGCGCGGGCGCGTGCGGATCGGGGCCGGGACGACCGGGCCGGGGGCCGCGCTGTGGGTCGAGGGGACCAGGGCCGACGAGAGCGTCCCCGAGCCGCTGCCCGGGCATGTCGCCGAGTCCGTCAAGGAGTACAAGGCGCTCGCCACCAGCTGGCTGCGCAAGCGCGGGGCCTGGCAGGTGGTCGACCGGGTGCAGGCCATCGACGACGTGTCCGCCCTTGCCGACAACTCCGGGTACTCGCCGTTCCTGACCACCGAGCAGAAGGTCGAGCTCCTGGAGATCGCCGACCCCGTCGCCCGGCTCAGGCTCGCCACCCAGCAGCTGCGTGACCACCTCGCCGAGCAGGACGTCGCCGAGACCATCGCCAAGGACGTCCAGGAGGGCGTCGACAAGCAGCAGAGGGAGTTTCTGCTGCGGCGGCAGCTCGAAGCCGTACGCAAGGAGCTGCGCGAGCTCAACGGTGAGCAGGACGGTGAGGAGTCCGACGACTACCGGGCTCGGGTCGAAGCCGCCGATCTCCCCGAGAAGGTGCGGGAGGCCGCGCTGAAGGAGGTCGACAAGCTGGAGCGGGCGAGTGACCAGTCGCCCGAAGGGTCCTGGATCCGCACCTGGCTCGACACCGTGCTCGAACTGCCCTGGAACGAGCACACGGAGGACGCGTACGACATCCAGGGCGCCAAGGCCGTCCTCGACGCCGAGCACTCCGGGCTCGACGACGTGAAGGAGCGCATCACCGAGTACCTTGCCGTGCGCAAGCGGCGCGCGGACCGCGGGCTTGGGGTCGTCGGCGGGCGGCGCGGAGGCGCCGTGCTCGCGCTCGTCGGGCCGCCCGGCGTCGGCAAGACCAGCCTCGGGGAGTCCGTGGCGCACGCCATGGGGCGCAAGTTCGTACGGGTCGCCCTCGGCGGTGTGCGGGACGAGGCCGAGATCCGGGGCCACCGGCGTACGTATGTCGGTGCCCTGCCCGGCCGTATCGTGCGGGCCATCAAGGAAGCCGGATCCATGAACCCCGTCGTGCTGCTCGATGAAATCGACAAGGTCGGCTCCGATTTCCGGGGTGACCCTGCCGCCGCTCTCCTCGAAGTCCTCGACCCCGCCCAGAACCACACCTTCCGGGACCACTACCTGGAGGTCGAACTCGACCTGAGCGATGTCGTGTTCCTCGCCACCGCGAACGTCCTCGAAGCCATCCCCGAGGCCCTGCTCGACCGTATGGAGCTCGTCCGGCTGGACGGCTACACGGAGGACGAGAAGGTCGTCATCGCCCGCGACCACCTGCTGCCGCGGCAGTTGGAGCGGGCCGGGCTCGGCAAGGACGAAGTCGCCCTTGACGAGAGCGCGTTGCGCAGGCTCGCCGGTGAGTACACGCGCGAGGCGGGCGTGCGGAACCTGGAGCGCTCCATCGCCCGGCTGCTCCGCAAGGTCGCGGCGCAGCACGAACTCGGCGAGCGCAAGCTGCCGTTCACGGTCACCGAGGGCGAGCTGCGCGGGCTGATCGGACGGCCGCACCACGTGCCCGAGTCCGCGCAGGACCCGGCCGAGCGCCGGACCGCCGTCCCCGGTGTCGCGACCGGGCTCGCGGTCACGGGGGCCGGCGGTGACGTGCTGTTCGTGGAGGCGTCGCTCGCCGACCCGGAGACGGGTGCCGCGGGGCTGACCCTCACCGGCCAGCTCGGTGACGTGATGAAGGAGTCCGCGCAGATCGCGCTGAGCTTCTTGCGCAGCCACGGTGCCGAACTGGAGCTTCCCGTGGGCGACTTGAAGGACCGGGGCACGCACATCCACTTCCCGGCGGGCGCCGTGCCCAAGGACGGGCCGAGCGCGGGCATCACGATGACGACGGCGCTGGCCTCGCTGCTGTCCGGGCGGCTGGTCCGTACGGACGTGGCGATGACCGGCGAGGTCTCGCTCACCGGGCGGGTGCTGCCCATCGGCGGCGTCAAGCAGAAGCTGCTCGCCGCGCACCGGGCCGGGGTCACGACCGTGATCATCCCGAAGCGCAACGAGCCCGACCTGGACGACGTCCCGGCCGAGGTGCTTCAGAAGCTCGACGTCCACGCCGTCACCGACGTCCGCCAGGTGCTGGAGCTGGCGCTCACCCCGGCGGCGGACGGCGCGAGGACGGAGGTTCCGGTGGCGGCGTGACGGACGCCACCGGGGAGAGGGAGGCCCGGGTCCCGTGAGGGAGGCCCGGGCCTCCCGGCATGTCCGCGGGTCCCGCCGTACGGTCCGGACGCTGTTGGCGAAGTCCGGCCTGTGGCGTGGGCGGACCGACGAGTGGACCATGTGTGGCGGTGCCCGACTCGGAAGCGTGAACACTTCGGC